>CACYTU010000040.1 GCA_902777355.1 uncultured Lachnospiraceae bacterium
CGTTGAGGTCGGTGTCATGTCCGTCATGTACTCCCGCTTCATCACCAGCTGGGTCCGCGTACTGCTGGCAGTCGTCTTCTCCTTCGGAATGTACGCCGCATAATCAGACAGCGAAATGTATGCAGCATAGTCGGACAACAGAATGTACGCCGCATAATCAGACAACAGATTGTATACTGCATAGCCAGACAACAGATTGTATGCTGCATGATCTTATCAATCGCCCCCAACCACTTACCCCCCTTTCTCTAAATCATTGAAAAAAGAACAGGCACACGGCTTATCCCACCGTGTGCCTGTTCTTATTTCAGGTTATTCTTTCCCGGATTCTTTTCCAGGGTTCCTTTCTCCGTTTTTCCTTTCTACAGGTTCCTGTTTCCCAGGCTCTATTCTCCGGTTTCTTTTTCCACAGCTTTCTGTTTCCCGGGTTCCATTCTCCGTTTTTCCTTTCCAAAGGGTTCCATTTCCCGCATTTCTTTCTCTGGTTTCTCTTTCCACAGGATTCCCTTTTTCCCGCTTCTTTTCTCTAAAGCCTCGGCTTTTCTCTCAGTCCTTTCTCTCATCTCCCCAGAAAAAGAGGGCCACTGTGCCGGGGCCGGTATGGCTGCCGATCGTCGTCCCGATGTCGTTGATCTCGACCCTGCCGTTCAGCTTTGGAAACCGCTCCTCGACAAGGCGGGCGACCTCCCGGGCATCATCAATACAGGCGGACTGGGAGATATAACATTTGCCGCTGTATTCTCTGCCGCCCTCCGCGTGCTCCTCCATCTTGTCCACAATAGTCCGGATGACTTTTTTCTTTGTCCGGATCTTGTATCTGGGAACAAGCCGCCCCAGATTGTCCATGTTTAGCAGGGGGCAGATATTCAGAAGAGTCCCGATCATGCCGGAGGTCTTAGAGATGCGCCCTCCGCGAATATAAAAAGTCAGATCTGTTGAGAAAAACCAGTGGTGAACATTAAGCCTTTTCTTTTCCGCCAGGGAAAACAGGCTGTCGATGTCCATTCCGCCGGCCTTTTTTTCCGCAAGTTCATCCATCAGGAGACCATACCCGGAAGAAGCCCCCAGGGAATCCAGGACATAGATTTTCCGGTCCGGATAGTCCTCTCTCAGCTGTTCGCTTGCGATACAGGCCGAATTGTAAGACCCGCTGATTCCCGAAGAGAGGCAGACGTGCAGGATATCGAATCCATCCTTCAAAAACCCCTCAAAATAATCCATATATTCCTGTACGTTGACCTGAGAGGTCGCGGTGGGCTCACCTGAGGCCATCCTTCTGTAAAATTCCGGAAAGGGAATCGACTGCCCCAGATCGTCCGGATATTCCTTACCGCCCAGCGTGTAGTGAAAACAGACATAATGGACATCGATTTTTTCGAAATGCTCCTTTGAAAGATCCGCCGTAGAACAGCAGCTTAAAATATATTTATCCATTGAACAGGCTCCTTTCTGTCTTGAGGCACTGCATTCTGCTAAATTCATTATAAGTTCCAGAAAGAAAATGTCAAAAAAACAAGGTATACAATCACTGCGGAAATGTATACCTTGAACCGTCCGTCCGCAAATAAGCACCGGCGCACTCCTATGACTTTAGATCTGCTGTCATAAGAATACGCCGGTATATTGTTTTACGACTCTTTTGAAGACTCGATGGCGGGGCCTGTACCCCTCGGGCGGAGCACCTTCCTGAGTAGGGCGGAGCACCTTCCTGAGTATGTATCTGCCGGGGGCATTCCGCTCTCCACCAGCCGGCTTTTTTCAAGTCTTTTTTAAAGCGTAAAGTGGATCGTCACCTCCGCCTCCTTGCTTTCGTCAAGGACGAGGATCTCCTCAAGGGTCACATGGAAGACCACAGCAAGGACAACCAGGTTGTCGATCGAGGGCATGGATGCGCCGTGCTGCCACTTGTAAATGGCCTGAGGAGTTGTGAAGCCGAAGATGTCCTGAAGCTCCTTTACAGAGAGCCCTGCCTCCTCGCGGAGGCGGACAATGTTCTGCCCTGTAGCCGCCATGTTAATTCGGGGCATGTTCATCATAGCAGTCCTCCGTTCCGGCATCAGCCGGAGCAGGAGAACCTGAACAGCCCCTTTCATTTCCGATCCCGTTTTGTTTTTTGAGGGCGGTTCATGCCCCTGCGGTACCAGATCCGGTTTCTCAGGACTCTTCATGTCTTCGCGGATTTTTGTTTCTGTTCCCGTTCCCGTCCGCGAATTACTGCAGAATACTACAGAATGCTGCAAAACACTGCGGAATGCTGCAAAGCACTGCAGAATGCTGCAAAACACTGCGGAATGCTGCAAAGCACTGCGGAATACTGCCCCGCGTACGCTTTGCGGCAGCTCTGAGTGCTTCTGAAGTTTCTCCGGGAATCCCGGGGTCCTCAGAAGGCCCTGCGGCGCAGTGACGTCAGGCAATGCCAAACGTCAGTGCCCCGCAGGTAACATCACTCACCCGCCGGAACGGAAAGCAGATTCATCCTCCTGCTCTTCCGATGCCTTGAAATTGTAAATGGGTCTCATCACGTCAATGATGTCTACTGTCTCACCGATCACACCGATGATATCGTCGAGCGACTTGTAAGCCATCGGCGCCTCATCCAGTGTCGAAGGATTCACGGAAGTCGTGTAAACTCCCTTCATAGCCTCCCGGTATTCTTCCATGCTCAGCTGTGCTCTTGCCTTGCTTCGTGACAGAACCCTTCCGGCGCCGTGGGGCGCGGAATAGTTCCACTCGGGATTTCCCTTTCCGACAGCCAGCACACTGCCGTCCCGCATGTTGATCGGGATAAGCACCTTTTCTCCCGCGTGAGCCGCGATCGCGCCCTTTCGCAGGATCATTTCCTCTGTGTCGATGTAGTTGTGGATTGTGTGAAAAGCCTCTCCTCCTGCGAGGCCTGCGCGATCCAGCAGTATCTCTGCCATCAGTTCGCGGCTGCGCCGCGCAAATGCCTGGCAGATTTCCACATCGTGCATGTAGTCATCAAAATACTGTCCATACAGCCAGCATAGATCCTCCGGAACTGTTGTCTCTCCCATCAGCCGGGGAATCGCCTTCAGCGCCGCCTGGATTTCGTGTGCCCGGCCCTGCTCCTTGTAAGTGCGGATTATCTCGTCGCGCAGGCGCCGGATCTCTTCCTTTCCCTTGTTCAGCTTGACAGCAGTCTGCTGATAAAATGTTGCGGTCTGATGTCCGACACCACGGCTTCCGCTGTGGACCACCAGATACTTTGTCCCGTCCTCGGCCTCATCAATCTCAATGAAATGATTTCCGCCGCCCAGTGTTCCCAGGCTTTGCTCCAGACGGTCTACTTGACGGAAGCTGCCGAAGCAGCGCATCTGCGCCAGGTCGAAGTGCTCTATGCTCTCATCCCAGACACGCATGCCTGAAGGAATGAAATGGGCCGCCTCATCCAACTTCTCAAAATCTATATCGGCCTTACCCAGGCTGACTGTATACATACCGCATCCGATATCAACGCCGACTATATTCGGCACTGCCTTATCTGTCACAGTCATTGTCGTACCTATTGTGCAGCCCTTTCCTGCGTGCACATCGGGCATGATCCGGATTCTGCTCCCTGCTGTGAACTCGTAATCACACATACGGCGGATCTGATCGATCGCCTCCTGCTCTATCACCGAGGCATAGCAGATCGCTGTATTGATCTTTCCCTTAATCTCAAACATACCTTTCTGCGGCCTCCTTTCTCTAAATATTTTTAAAATACGGTTTTTCTGAACCGGTTCTTTATACTCTCAGTGAGTACTGGCTTTTCATGAAATCTGTTTTCAGAATTGTTTCCCGAAAACGTTTTCCCGGTAATAACATCCTATCATAACGGAAAAATACTATTTTTCAGTGCGCAGAAAAGCCGCCTGCCCACAGGACAGACGGCATCATAAACACACGATCATATCGGATAGCTTCCCGAACAGGGTACAGCCCGGCATTCCACATCCATTCTGTGGATGTTCTCCGCCGGCTCCCCACGGGCCGGATCTGCACCGGTCAGACGCTTCTCAAGGAAAAACCCGGGGCGGGTCTCCTGAGAGACTCCCCACAGAAAATTTATCCTGCAGCGGCTGCGGATCTGCCTGCTTCGGCTCAGGTCACCATCTTTTCCGACAGCTGTTTAATGATTCGATTGTCCTGCATACGGTTACAAAACCAAAAACTGCGTCCGCTATAGAGCGGCATCTCTCTGAACAGTATTTTCATAACTGAAAACCGGCAATTCATCTGTCAGGGACCTGCTGTCCCAACAGCTGTCAGTAATGCTTTTCCTTTCCGGACAGCAAAAGCTGCCCCTATTTTTTCACCGGATTATAGAATAACACATTTTAGATAATAATTCATTAAACCAGTAGTATAATTTTTTGACTGAGAATTTTTTGACACGTTTACTTTAACGCTTTTAGAAGGCACATTCCCGTAACGACGGTTCTCAATGATTTATGTATGCCTTAAAAGAATCCGTTTTAATACCATCTATCCGATACATCTCCATGCAAGCCTCACAGAATGCTGCGCAGGGCTTTTCTGCACACTTGCATGCGGGCTTCATACTGGGGATAGAAGTCCTGCCGGGTCAGATATGGATGTACGAAGAAGACCTGGAGGATGTAGCGCTGGACAGAGTCCCTGCTTTTTTCTGTCAGCATGGGGACTACCTTCTCCACGCGCTTTCTGAAGTCGTGCCAGTCCTGTATATAGGCCTCATAGCGCGGCAGATCCTCTATGCCCAGCCACTCCCGCAGTAGGACCGGCGTCTTGATGCGGCCCGTACACTCATCTTTCTGCAGGATGTAGCGGAAGCTGCCGTCCGTGTAATATCTTCCCATTGGATACAGGCGGCAGAGCCCCGGGCGGAAGGCGTGGATCGAGCACCTGCCCCGGTCCGTGAGAAAGAGGCAGTGCTCTTCCTCCCCTTCGTGCTCTTCCATCAGATTGGGAAGGATCAGGCCGTCCACCAGGCGGATCTCTATCTCCCGCTCGATCATATCCGTAAAAACTTTTCCGGTTCCCTTGGAAAGAAGATACATATCCTGCGGGTCCAGAATGATCGTATCCGCCGTGCTGCGGCAGCACTCCGAACAGCCCTCGCAGTCCGCGCAGCCCACCGGAACCATATCGTCCGGCGTGTAAAAGCGGCCGTCATAAATCTCTTCTATAGAACCTTCCCTTATCATAATAATCCATCCTCTGCAGGCACTTATAAAAAGTGCAGACACTTACAAGAATTGCTGGCATTTATTCTTTTTTCCCCTCTCCGGGTCTTCTGATCAGGAAAGAGAGCAGGATCGCTGCGACAACAGCTCCGAAAAGAAGCAGGAGGGAGCTGAAAAAGGACTGGGTCCTGTCATAGAGCCTTCCCGCCAGGACAGCTGCAAAAGATGTAAACAGGGCATTTGTGGGCACGATTGAAAAATTGGTAGAATACCATGTCCTGCCGTAGAAGTCCGAGATCAGGGGGGCGATAATAGAAGCATTTCCTCCGTAGGCAAAGCCTCCGGCTATAAATCCGACGACGATCAGCAGGAAAACGCCTGTCAGAATCGCCAGGATCATCATCACGGCCGAAAATGCGAAGGTCCCCATGATCATCCACATGGTGACGCGGTATCCGAAGCGGTCATAGACTGTGCCTGTGCAGATTCTGCCTGCCGCATTCATGATAGAGATCATTCCGACAACAGTAGCGATGGTATTTCCGGACAGAGTGGTACCCACTTCTCCCGCGATCCCGCTGGCCTGTCCGACCAGCGTCAGGCCGGCAGCCGTCAGCAGCGAGACCCAGATGTAAAACAGCCAGAAGGATGCCGTCCGCAGCATCTTTGAGGGAGGAATGTCCGACGCGGGTTCTCTGCGGCTCTTTTTCTGCCCGCTGCCCGCCCCCAGTTCCTGGGGTTTGGGCAGGCGGAAAACCGCGGCTCCGGTCAGGGCAGCAGCCAGCATGAGAACTGCCACGATGCGCAGTCCCGCAGCCCAGGTCCGGCTTCCGTCCGCGGGCGCCAGTGCCGCGAACAGTTTTCCCGCTATAAAGCTGCTGAGTCCGAAAGCGGCCAGCAGGGTTCCTGAGGTCACTCCCTGCATGTCCGGAAACCAGGCAGAGACCGTGCTGACAACAGAGTTGTAGCACAGCCCCGTCGCAAATCCGCACATGGCGCCATAGCCGATGTAGAGAGGCAGAGGTGCCTGTGCCAGAGATGCCAGTGTCATGCCCCCGGCAAAAAGAATACCCCCGGCCAGAAGCACCGGCTTTGGACCTGTCCGTTTGTAAACAACACCGCTGGCCAGGCCGCCGAGCGCGTAAAACATCATCGTGACCGTGAATGTCATTGATAAGGTCTGCGCGTTCCAGGACGGGAAGGTCGCGGAAATCGACTTCGAGATAATAGTCCATGTGTAGACAGTCCCTGCCAGCAGCATGATTGCAAGTCCCACAGGCAGAAAGATCATTCGGTTCGTTTTTTTCATGATGTCGTCCCTTTTTTCTCTTCGGTATCAGCTTTACGATACGCATATCGTCTGTAATCAGCCTGGGCTTATATTACTCTCGTTCAGTACATATAACAAGAGTGCAAAATATCGTCGATACGATATTTTGCACTCCGGATGTTTGTGCCGCGAGGCGGTCCAAACATCCTGTGATCCCATCGGAGAAAACGCCTTCGCGTTTTTCTCCTCGGGTGCCGCTCTTGCGAGCGGCATGGCCGGAAAGAGTGAAAAATCTTGTCGATACAAGATTTTTCACTCCACTTTGTACTCCACTTTGAACCCGTAACCTTAGGTATAAAACGAACCCTTTTCAGCAGTCTCAGGCGATCGAAACCACTTCGTAGTCCTTAGCTTCAACAGCTGCCTTCAGAACATCATTGGCAACTTCTGCGTCCATGGATACGATGGCGGTGCCTTTCTCATGGCTGACTTCCGCGCCGGATACGCCTTCAACCGCCTCAAGAGCCTTCTTGACAGCTGCCTCGCAGTGAGGGCACATCATACCTTTGATTTCCATTATCTTCTTCATGAGATTCTCCTTTCTCTCTGCCTCAAGGGCCTTTTGTTCTTCCATTTCCTTCTGCCGGCTGTATTCCGCCAGAAGCTTCCCGTCCGCGTCGGGCAGAACCGGGTGCTTTTCATTATTTCCCCAGCGCCTGCCATCGCCTTTGGTGTCGTGGACTGACATGAGGTTGAGGCGGAGCGCATTGGTGACTACACAGAAACTCGACAGGCTCATGGCGAGCGCGCCGAACATGGGATCCATGGTAATTCCCAGCGGAACGAGCAGGCCCGCCGCGACGGGAATCAGGATCGAGTTGTAGATCAGGGCCCAGAAGAGGCCCCACAGGATGGTCCGGTAGGTCTGGCGGCTGAGGCGCACTGCCGCGCTCACGTCGGTCAGCCGGCTCTTCATGAGGACCACATCCGCCGCGTCAATGGCAACGTCCGTGCCGGCGCCGATTGCGACGCCGATGTCAGCCCGGGTCAGGGCAGGGGCATCGTTGATCCCGTCGCCGACCATGGCAGTCCTGCCCTTTTCCTGCAGGAGTCGGATGACCTCTTCTTTTCCTGCCGGAAGGACGCCCGCCACGACCTCGTTGACACCCGCCTGACGTCCGATCGCCTCTGCCGTGCGGCGGTTGTCGCCGGTCAGCATGACAACATGAATGCCCATATTGCGGAGCTCGGCGATTGCCTGGGCGCTGTCCTCCTTCATGGTGTCAGCCACAGCGATGGTACCCAGGAATTTCCCGTCGCGGGCAAAGAACAGGGGGGTCTTTCCCTCTTCCGCCAGCCTGTCCGCGGTCTCCCTGATCTGCGCGCCGATTCCGCCATCCCCGGCCAGCCGGCCTGTGATGAAGGCAAGATTTCCGCCGGCCATTTTCTTTCCGTTGCAGACTGCCGTCAGTCCGTTGCCCGGCAGGGCCTGGAAGTTCTCCACGGAAAGCTGTCTATAGGCCGCCGTGCCCACTTCTTTTATGTCACCGGCTTTGCTTACATTCCTTGCATGGCCGGCATCTTTTTTATCATCTTTATCATCTTTATCATTTTTATCATTCACATCATCTGCATTTTTTGCATCTGATGCTGCTTTTTCCTCCGCGCAGGCGATCACAGCCTTTGCCAGCGGGTGCTCACTGTGGGATTCCAGGGCTGCCGCATAGGACAGCAGTTCCTCCTCCGTGACTCCCTCCGCCGGCAGAATGTCCGTCACAACGGGTTCTCCCTTTGTGATCGTGCCGGTCTTGTCGAGGGCGATGATCTGCACATTGCCGGTCTCCTGCAGGGATTCCGCGGTCTTATAGAGGATGCCGTTTTTGGCTCCCATGCCGCTGCCGACCATGATCGCGACCGGGGTCGCCAGACCGAGAGCGCAGGGGCAGCTGACGACCAGGACCGAAATGCCGCGGGCAAGGGCAAAGCCCACCGGGCGGTGCATAATCAGCAGCCAGAAAAAGGTCACGACCAGGGCGATTGCAATGACTGCCGGTACAAAGACGCCTGAAATCGTGTCCGCCAGCTTGGCGATCGGGGCTTTTGTGGCTGCCGCGTTGCTGACCATCTGAATGATCTGTGCCAGAGTGCTGTCTTCGCCGACCCGGGTCGCCTCGCAGCGCAGGAAACCGGACTGGTTCAAGGTTGCCGAGGAGACTTCATCTCCGGGATTCTTGTCCACCGGAATACTCTCACCGGTCAGGGCGGACTCGTTGACCGCGCTGCTTCCCTCGACGACAATGCCGTCCACGGGTATATTTTCACCTGGCCGGACGACGAAGATATCGCCCTTGCGGACATCGTCGATGCCGATTTCCTGTTCCCTGCCGTCCCTGACGACGGTGGCAGTCTTGGGCGCCAGCTTCATCAGGCTCTTGAGGGCGTCCGTCGTTCTCCCCTTGGACCGCGCTTCCAGCATTTTTCCGACCGTGATCAGGGTCAGGATCATAGCGGCGGACTCAAAGTAAAATTCCATCATATACTGAGAGACCGCTGCGGTATTTCCGTCCACCTGTGCCCTTGTCATGGCAAAGAGCATGGCAGTGCTGTACACGAAAGCCGCCCCGGATCCCAGCGCAATCAGAGTGTCCATATTGGGGGCACCGTGGAACAGACTTTTGAATCCACTGACAAAGAATTTCTGATTGATCACCATGACGATTGCTGCCAGCAGAAGCTGCAGCAGCCCCATAGCAATATGATTCCCATGGAAAAAGGCCGGAAGCGGAAATCCCAGCATCATGTGGCCCATGGAAAAATACATGAGAAGCAGGAGGAATCCCAGCGAGGTCAGAAGCCTCCTCTTTAATACCGGCGTCTCGCGGTCCTTGAGCGCATCCTCCTCTGCCGCCAGTTTGGCGGAAAGGCTGCCGGCAGAACCGGCTCCGCTGCCCGCCCCGGCTTCAACTCCTTTGGGAGCTGCCCCGTAACCGGCATTTTCGACCGCCTGCATAACAGATTCCGGCGAAGCGGTCCCTTCCACCGCGAGTGTATTTGTCAAAAGACTTACATTGCAGCTTGTCACACCGTCCACCTTTGAGACGGCTTTTTCAACGCGTGCCTGACATGCGGCGCAGCTCATGCCTGTGACTGTGTACTGATCCATTTCTATCCTCGTGTTATATTGTTTTATACTCGTTCTATACTCAAAAGACACTGCCCCGAATCAGACAGGCTGACTTTGGGGCGGGTGCGGCCTGTAAAGCTCATCTCATCATTTTCTGAAGTGTCTTTACAAGCTCGTCCATCTTGTCCTCATTGCCCTGCCGGACATCCTCCGCGACACAGCTGCGGATGTGGCTGGAGAGAAGGACCTTGCAGAAACTCGACAGCGCACTGCTGGCCGCGGAAGCCTGGTTCAGAATGTCGATACAATAGGCATCTTTTTCGACCATGCCTTTGATTCCCCGGATCTGTCCTTCGATCCGGTTCAGGCGGTTGATCAGATCTCTGTGCTCTTTTTCCGACCGGACCTTTTTCCGCCCGCCGCAGCAGCATTCCGCACCCTCTGCGGACTCATTTCCGGACTCAGCCGAGTGTGCTGCCTTCGGTGCTTCGATTGTTTCCGGTGCTTTCGGTGCTTTCGGTGCTTCGTTTGCTTCCGGTGTTTCGATTGCTTCCGCTGCTTCGATTGCTTCGGTTGCTTCCGGTGCTTTGTTTGCTACCGGTGTTTCGATTGCTTCGGTCGCTTCCATTGTTTCTATTCCCGGATTAAGCAGTTCCTGTTTCGGATCACTCATTTTCACACCTGCCTCTGGTCAGATTTCTTTTCCTTCAGCCCGCATCAAATCTCTGCGAATAAGCAGAAATGGCCGGCATAAATATACCCACTATGGGTATTTACATGGGCGATTATATACCCCTCCCCCGTATATTTCAAGCCCTGTTCAAAATTTATGAAACGGCAATGCGTCTAATGTGCCGGAAGCGGAAAGTACATCAACCGTCCCGACTGCACTTGTGTTATAATTTAGGACAGACAGCTGATTCCGATTGTCGGGATTCAGCCGCTGATTATGTGTCGGAAAAATGCTGTCGATAACCTGTTGATATTCTCTGCTTCTTTTTCCGGGCAGAGCACAGGCCACAATTTGATTCTGGTGTTTTTCACACCCGGGAATTGATGGCGATTTCCACATCCAGAAATTGATGGTGATTCTCACGTCCAATCAGATACACTTAGCTATTCAGAATCCGGAAAGTCTTTTATGGCCGGAGAAATGAAACTGAAAGGAGGATTCTATATGTCAACCCCTCATATTGCCGCTGTTCCGGGAGATATAGCCCAGACAGTCCTTCTTCCCGGAGATCCTCTCCGCGCCAAGGTTGTTGCGGAGACTTATCTGGAAAATCCGGTTTGTTTTAACACAATCCGCAATATGTTCGGCTACACCGGAACTTATAAAGGGAAAAAAGTCTCGGTCATGGGAACCGGCATGGGCATACCGTCCATAGGCCTCTACACCCATGAGCTGATTCATTTTTACGATGTCAGAAATCTGATCCGGATCGGTTCCTGCGGAGCCATTACTCCCGATGTCAAAATCGGGGACATTATCATGGCCCAGGGCGCATGCACTGATTCCAGCTATGCTTATCAATACGGACTTCAGGGAAGCTTCTCCGCGATTTCTTCCTTTGACCTGCTGCGCAGAGCCGTTCTTGCCGCCGAGGAGCGCGGATATGCCTTTGATGTCGGCAATGTTTTCTCGACTGACATTTTCTACAAAGAACAGCCGCTCTGGAAAAAGTGGGCGCAGGTGGGATGCCTCGCCGTGGAGATGGAGACCTATGCTCTCTACTGCAACGCGGCAAGAGCCACTTACGCATACGGAGACGCAGGAGCAGGGCATGAGGTAAAAGCCCTCGGTATCTTCACCGTATCCGATTCTCTGGTGACCGGAGAATCGACAAGTGCACAAGAGCGCCAGCACAATTTCACCAACATGATGGATGTCGCCTTGGACGTCGCGGTGCAGCTGTAAAGCTCCTGCTCACATCAGAGAGTATTATTTTTCCATATTCCAAAAAAACTGCCCGGCAGAGCGGTATTGCATCACATCCACGCTGTGACTGTGACTCAGTCTGTCTGATCCGGAGTGGTTTCCGGTGCATCAGCCTGAATTCATAGTAGAAATCATTGTAGAAATCATTGTAGAAATTATAATAGAATTCATGATAAATAAGTTAACAGGAATAAGTTGACGAGCACGCCATAAAGGGCTGTGACGCTTTCACATTGAAGCATCACAGCCCTTTTCGTGTAAAAAAATCCTGACATTTGCCTTCCCCCTCTTTTACAGGGTCAGCTGACACCTTTTGCCGGCTCGGCAGACACCTCCTGCCGAATCATCAGACACCGTCCGACAGCTGCCGGAAAAGTTCCAGATATTCGCGCTCAACATCCTCAAACGGGCGCACCGTGTAGTCGGGCTTGGCGCGGACATCCGGCTCCGGCTCCGACATAGGCTCACCCAGCAGAATCTCAAGATCATACCAGAGCAGGTCGTCATCGATCTTCTTCAGGTCTTTTTGTTCCTCTTCGGTCAGCGCGCTGCCCAGAAATTTTTCAAAGATCATCTCCAGCATGCGGTCTTCCCTCTCCCGATATTGCGGGAGAGATTTCTTGAAGGGACGGGGAATGTCCGAGAGGTAGCACTCGCCGGCGTCGTGCAGAAGGCAGGCCAGAGCCATCCTTTTGCCCAGTCCGCGCGCCTGCGCCTCTTTGGCGCAGCAGATACAGTGCTCCCCGACCGACCAGAAGGAGCGCACGTGGCCGTTTCCCCTGCAGATGAGGGAGAGCGCGTGCGCGATATCTTCAATACGGAATTCCCCGGGATCCGGCTCGGTGGGATAAAACTGTACCCCGCTGTATGTTCTGATATAGTCTGCCATGATAATATCTTCTTTCTCTGACTTTCACAGATTGTCTCTGCTTTTTCTACTTCTTATTCTTTTTCTATTTCTTTTTCTCTTATATTTACTCTGGTATGTTTACTCCGGAGTTTTCCTTATTTCTCTTACTTTCTCTTGTTTTCACTTCTCGCTGTTCAGGCTGCTGCCATGACGGACACCCTGACTTCTGTCCTGCGATTGTTTTGGTGCTGCCTGTCGAACGATCCTTTTTCCGGATGCGATTGCTTTGCTTTATTCCTTCCACAAGGAGCCGTTTTTGCGGATGCGGTTTTTTACATAAGCCATACACACCAGGCACATGACGATCTGCAGGGCGGATGAGAAAGGAGTCGCAAGTCCGATGTGAAACAGCGAGACCGGGACACGCTTACTCATCAGGAAGGAGACGGGCACACGCACGCAGAAGGCGCTGACGATGCCCTGCATCATGACAAAGCGGGTCATGCCGATTCCGTTATAGAATCCTATGAAGCAGAAGAAAATGGGGGTCAGCATGCAGTCGATGGCGTAAGCTTTCAGGTAGTCCGCTCCTGCCACTGCCACCTCCATGTCCTTGGCGAACAGGGATGCCAGGGCAACGCCGTGGAAAAAGGACAGCCAGAACATGACTGTGCCGACGGCCAGGGACAGCAGGATTCCGTATCTGAGCGCCCTCTCTGCCCGGTCAAAGCGGCCGGCACCGGCATTCTGTGCCACAAAGGCAGACATGGACTGCATAAAGGCCATGGGCACCAGCATGATGAAGGCGCACACCTTCTCCGCGACTCCAATTCCCGCGGAGGGAATGACGCCCAGGGAATTGACGATTGCCTGTATGATCAGGAAGGAAATGCCGACCAGAAAATCCTGAGTCGCAATGGGAAGTCCCAGCCTGGTGATACGTCCCATGAGTTCCCGGTGAAAACGGATATGTTCTCTTTCCAGGGTAAAAGGCAGTGTTCTCCTTCTCATTAGCAGCAGGGAGATCACGACACTGACCGCCTGTGCCCCGACAGTGGCAAATGCCGCCCCGATCGTTCCCAGGTGAAAGCCGGCGACCAGCACCAGGTCCCCCGCTATATTGAAAACACAGGCGATAGCCACCGTGATCAGGGGTGTGACGGAGTCTCCGATCCCGCGGAAGATACTGCCAATCAGGTTATAGGCAATGATGATCAGCATACCGCCGCCGCAGATCCGCACATAGGCTTTTGTGAGCTCAAAAGCCTCCCTGGGCGCATGCATGACCGAAGCGATGACACCTGCTCCCGACACACACAAAATCGTGAACACAATGCCGATACAGGCAAACAGCATGATGCAGGCTCCGATCGTCTCGCCTCCCTTTCTGGCCTGGCCCCGCCCGATCTGCTGTCCAAGCAGAATGGTCGCCCCCATGGCAAAACTTGCCACCAGGTTGGTCAGGGTCAGCATGATCTGTGACCCGGTGGACACTGCCGAGACATGTGCCGAAACACTGCTGACGTCAGTAAACTGTCCGACGATCAGCAGGTCCACCGCGCCGTACATGGCCTGTAAAAACAAAGCCGCCAGCACCGGCAGGGCAAACCGGACCAGCGGAAACAATATTTTTCCTTCCGTGAAAGTCCGTACCTGAGCCTCTTTTTTGTCCACGGCTTTTGCCTGTCCGCCGGTTTGTCCCTTATTTCCCATGGTTACCTCTCCCCGATGTCTCTATTCTCTTCTGTCCACACAAATCATGCCTTTTTCTACAGACTGCGCGTATCTTGGTTTTCCTTTTGTCCTCGCATGTCATGGTAAAAACCCAGGAAGTCGATGAAAGGACTGATTTAAATATAGCAAAAATGGTACTATACTATCCATTAGAAATGCAACTGCAGAAAACCGGATGAAAACGCCTGAAAAAGAAACAGGCCGAAGACCGCGCGAAAACGACCGGAAAGGAAAACAGGCATAAGGCAGATGAGACGTGTCGATTTTGAAAACGGAAAAATACTGCACAACATTCTGGCAACCGCACTTCCCATGCTGGTGGCGCAGATCCTGAATCTTTTATATAACATCGTAGACCGGATCTATATTGCCCGCATTCCCGGGATCGGGACGGCTGCCCTGGGCGCGGTCGGCCTCTGCTTTCCCCTGGTCATCCTGATCACGGCTTTCACCAATATGTACGGAAGCGGGGGCGCTCCCCTCTTTTCGATGGCGCGAGGCGCCGGCCGCCACGAGGAAGCCCATGGGATCCAGAACACGTCCTTTTTCCTGCTGATCTCGACTGCCGTTTTTCTGACGGTTTTCGGAGAGATTTTCGGCCGACCCATTCTCACCGCCTTCGGGGCATCCGAGGCCGCAATGGTCTATGCCATGCCCTATCTGCGCATCTATCTGCTGGGCAATATTTTCTCCATGATCGCGACCGGCATGAATCCTTTTATCAATGCGCAGGGATACTCAACTGTCGGCATGACGACCGTCATCATCGGCGCCGGCACCAATATCATCCTGGATCCGATTCTGATCTTTCTTCTGGGTCTGGGTGTGGAAGGCGCGGCGATCGCGACCGTCCTGTCCCAGGCGCTTTCCGCCATGTTCGTCCTCCGCTTCCTTTTCGGGAAAAAAGTCGACTACCGCCTGCATCTGATGATGGCAGATGAAATCCGCACCTGCGGCCCCCGCGCCCGCAGGATCATAGGCTTAGGCATGGCGGCTTTCATCATGCAGTTCACCAACAGCCTGGTCTCCATCAGCTGCAACAGCGTCCTGGCCCACGTGGGCGGCGACATCTATGTGTCGGCCATGACCATGATCAACTCCGCGCGCCAGATGTTCGAGACTCCTCTGCTGGCGCTTGCTGAAGGCACCTCCCCCATCATGAGCTACAATTACGGCGCGCGGCGCATGCGCAACGTCCTGAACGCCGGCAAGATCATGTTTGCCATGAGCTTTGCCTACAGTATCGTCATCTGGGGCGTGATGCGGCTGTTTCCCATGTTCATGCTGGGGATCTTCAGCTCCGATCCGGTCCTGAAGGAGACGGCCCTGCCCTGCTTCAATATTTATTTCTCCACTTTTATTTTCATGGTATTCCAGCACGGCGGCCAGTCGACCTTCAAATCCCTGGGTAAAAAAAATCACGCGATCTTCTTTTCCCTGTTCCGCAAGGCCGTCATCGTAGTACCCCTGACCTACCTGCTCCCCTACGCCTTCCACATGGGCGTAAACGGTGTCTTCGCGGCGGAGCCCATTTCCAACGTGGTCGGCGGGCTGGCCTGCTTCATTACCATGCTGCGTGTCGTCCTTCCCGAGCTTAAAGCCGGAGAGGCGGAAAAGTCACAGCCCTGAAGCCGCTGCCTGCAGCGGGGTCCTGCAGTCTGGTCCCGGCCTCTTATGCCGGCTCCTGAAGCCGCAGCTCTGCAGCCACAGCTCTGAACCGCGGCACTGAAACTCTGAAACCTCAGTCCTGCATCCGCAGCTCTGCATACAAATCCTGCAGCGGGGTCCTGCAGCCACGCCAATACTCAACATGCAAAAAACAGCCTGGACAGTGCACACTTTTCGACCTGTCCGGCTGTTTTTTCTTATGTCATCTGCGAAATAATTATATCCATTTCCTCAGGGTATTGAGCACGCGTTTCTTGTCCGCAGACCATTTGGGGGCGATCAGCAGTTTTTTGGGGCCGTCACCGGTCAGGCGGTGGATCACGATGTCGTCGGGCAGAATCTCCAGGCAGTCACGGATCAGGGCGCAGTATTCTTCCAGCTCCATGACGGGAAAGGGCTCGCGCTCAAATTGTTCTGCCAGCCGGGTTCCCCGTAAGATCTGAAGCTGCTGAAGCTTGATCCCATCGGGGCGGGGCTTCATGCGGGACAAGTACCTGACCGTCTCCAGCATATCCTGGCGGGATTCCCCCGGCAGGCCCAGAATCACATGAACGATCACTTCTATCCCCGCTTCTTTCAGTTTTTTTACAGCATCTTCGAATACTGAAAGCGGATATCCCCTGTTCACAGCCTCCGCGGTCCGCTCGTGGATGGTCTGCAGGCCCAGTTCTACCCATACTGGCTTGATCCTGTTCAAATCCGCCAGCATTTCCACAATCCCTTCAGGGAGGCAGTCTGGCCGGGTCCCGATCGACAGGGCGGCGATTTCCGGGCGGCTTATGGCCTCCGTGTAAAGAGCCTTCAGCCTTTCCGGCTCTCCGTAGGTGTTAGTAAAGGATTGAAAATAAGCGATATATTTTCTCTCAGACACAGGGATCCTGGCAGGGAATTTGCCATCGACCCGCGCGCGGGCATGCCTGATCTGCTCATCGACAGGCAGCAGCGGCGCTGCGAATTCCCCCGATCCGCCCTCCGAGCAGAATGTACATCCGCCGACACCTATGGTTCCGTCGCGGTTGGGGCAGGTGCAGCCGCTCGAAAGCGAAAGCTTATATACCTTTGTTCCAAAACGCTCCCTGAGCGCCTCTGACAGCATTTTCTGACGCATAATTTTTTCCAACAGGATCATTTGCCGGGCCAGTCCCCGCAGACAGAGGCGGCGGCAGTACAGACCCGCCTGAACCTCGACGTGTTTTGACCAGTCCCCGCAGCCGGGGACGGTTGGCGAAAACCCATGCATAGCGATATTGCTCCAGGAATAATTCCCCGCAGACGGGGACGGTTGGCGCAAACTCATGCATAGCGATATTGCTCCAGGAATAATTCCCCGTAAAACGGGGGGCGGCGGCTTATTTTCCAATCCTTTTTTCCATCCACTGCTCCAGGTCACTGTATACCTGCTCCCTGCCGGCCTCGTTGAGTATCTCGTGGCGGAATCCCTCGTAGATTTTCACCTTCAGGTCTTTGACCCCTGCTTTCCAGAACATGGAGCCCAGCTTTTTGACCCCTTTTCCCCCTTCTCCCACGGGATCATCGTCTCCCGAGACGATCAGAACCGGAAGTTCTTTGGGTACACGGTCCACATTTTCCTGATGACATACAAAGGAGACTGTCTCAAACAGGGTCTTGAATCCGTTCAGTGTAAACAGATAGGTGCAGCGGGGGTCGCTGTAATATTTGCGCACGCTCTCAGGATCTTTCGACAGCCAGTTTCTCGCGGGGTCCTTTCCGGTCGTATCGTATTTCAGGTTTTTACGGAAGGCCAGGAAGGTCACCATTTTGCTGCGGTGCCTCCAGCCGTAAATCTTCGCGAACCCCTTCGCAATCTGAATCCCCAGCGCAGATGACCTGGGCTTTGTATAACCGCTGCCCATAATGATCGCTCCGCTGATGTCTCCGTGAAAAACGATATATTTCCGGAGCAGGAAAGATCCCATGCTGTGTCCCAGCATGAAATAGGGGATGCCCGGATACTTTTCCTGCGTGAGCTGCCTCAGGCTGTGCATGTCTTCAATCAGGATCTCTCCGGCATTCTCATCCGCGAAGTAGCCCCAGTCCTCTTTTGACCGCACAGAAGATCCGTGTCCTATATGGTCATGGCCGGTTACGACAAATCCCTTCTCTACCAAATACAGGGCAAATGGCTCATAGCGCTCTATGTGTTCGATCATTCCGTGTGTAATCTGCAGAACCGCCCTGACCTCTCCGCTCTCCGGCGTCCACCGTATCGCGTGTATCTGAGTTATTCCATCATGGGACGGGAATGTAAAATCTTCTCTCAATGTCTGTCTCCTTTCCCAAGCGCTGCACCCCCGGCTGACGTGGTCGGCCGGGAATCGATCATAGGGTTCTCCGAACGCAGAGCGGAGGTCCCTATCAGATAGGCAATAAAAAAGGCGCAGATTCCATGCCTTTGGTATAATGGAATTGCCCAGAAACAAAAACACCAAAATGAGGTTTCTATGCCCGATTCATTCTACCACAGGATCAGGGCGGACAGGCCCTTTTTAATGCAATTTCCCCTTTTTAATACAATTTCCTCATTATTTTGCAAATTTGAAATCGGAAATCCGATTTTTATCCGGAGGGGATCCCAATGACAACAACAGATGCATATATATTGTCCTGCTACCGGGAGATCGCTGTCCTCAATTCACAGCATGGCATCACACTTGTACAGCACACTGTAAGCGGGACAGTCTATGTCAAAAAAATATTGGAAACCTATAATGCGGATGTCTATAGGTATCTGTACAGGCACCATGTGAAGGGGACGCCCGAGATTACGGAGATCGTAGAGCAGGACGGGCGTCTGATCGTCATAGAGGAATATATCAACGGGGAGACCCTGCGCACGATTCTTGACAACGGAAATATTTTTACAGAGGACACTGCTGTCACCATTATCGAAGAGCTCTGCCGGATTCTTCTGGAGCTGCACAGCGCAGATCCGCCCATCCTGCACAGGGATATCAAGCCCTCCAATATCATCCGGACTGCCGACGGAAGCATCCGGCTGCTGGATATGAATGCCGCCCGGCAGGCAGATCCGCAGAAAAAAGAAGATACGCAGCTGATCGGAACCGTGGGCTATGCTGCGCCCGAGCAATATGGCTTCGGCGCCTCCAGCGTGCAGACCGACATCTATGCTGTCGGAATTCTTTTGAATGAACTGGTAACCGGTGTCCTGCCAAAGGACAGGATGCCCCGGGGGAAACTCGGCAGAATCATCAGAAAATGTACGCGCATCGATCCCAAAGACCGCTACAAATCTGTAAAGGAACTCTTGAATGCCCTGGCTTCCTGCCGAAGTCACCCGGATACCATCGAGAGCAGCCTCTACAGAAATAATTTTATGATTCCCGGATTCCGCAGCAAAAAGCCCGCCAATATCCTGATTGCACTTTTTATCTATGCCTTTGCCTTCTCATTTTGCACGCGCTTCACTGCCAAAGCGACAGGACCCGTCTTCCAGCCCTGGGTTGAGCGGGCTATCTACCTGCTGTTCACTGTGATCATACTGCTGTTCACCGGCAACTATCTGGACATCTGGTCCTTCATGGGCATCAGCCGGATCCGGAATGCCTGGCTCCGCTTCTTTGCGGTAATTGCCTTTGACATTCTCCTGGCTGTAATCATGCTCCTGATCATGATCCTGGCCGGTCTTATGATGGGCACCCTTCATTTTGTTTCATGACTAATAAGGCCAGACAAAAAAGGATTCCCGGCTCCTGTAACGAAGGATTTCTCTTTTCCGTCTGATAAAATACAAGGGTACCGGCAATATAGGAGGGATAAGGCCGCGGACCAGGCGCGCGCAGCCACTGAAAAAACAAAACAGGATCCTCTCCCGGATATCATATCGTCCTGTAAAAAGGATCCGCACACCTTCTTTCACAAGGAGAACAAAAATGAATACAAACAGAAATGCAAACTGGAATGCAAACTGCGAAAGCAGTAAAAACAGTAAAAGCTCATCCGGCAGCAGGCGTCTTCTATGCCTCCTTCTTTCCGCTGTCCTGTGCGCAGCTGTGCTCTTTATCCCCGGCTGCGGTCCCGAATCCTCCGGCACGGGCAGCACTGCCATCACTGCTTCCGCCTCGGAAGTAGGTGATTCCGCAGCAGACAGTCTCCCTGATACGGTGACCGTCTCTGCCAGGGGCAGCTCTTATGCGGTTCCCGACAGGGCAGAGCTGCGTTTCGGAGTCCGCACCCAGGCAAAAACCGCCTCAGAGGCTCAAACCGCCAACAGCAAGAATGTGAACGCAGTCATCAGCGTCCTGAAAAAGAACAATGTCAAAGAGGAAGATATTCAGACAACCTGGTATGACGTGTCCCCCCAATATGACTGGAATACAGGAAACGGAGACACCATTACAGGCTACAGCGTTTCTACCAGTCTCTGTGTAAAAAATATAGAGATCAAGGACGTCGGCACCCTGATCGCCGCCTGCACTGAGGCGGGCGCGAACGAGTTCAATGGAGTCAGCTACAGCTGCACGGAATATGATAAATTTTACGGCGAAGCCCTGAAAGAGGCTGTCACATCCTCCAAAGAAAAGGCAGCTCTGCTGGCAGAGGCCGCGGGACGCACACTCGGTGAAGTTACCCGGATCAGCGAGGGATGGCAGGATACAACATTTGAGGCAAACGCAAAAGGAGTATCCTCCATGGAGGGGGCCGGAGCCCTCGATGAAGGCGCGGGCGCAAGCATTCTTCCCGGCCAGGCCGAGATCACTGCGACAGTCACCGTGACCTACATTTTAAAGTGATAAACCGTCACTTTTCAGACCGGCACGAAATCACGGGAATATAATTGTACCTGTGATATCGATATATGATCATTATCCCGGAAAGGATTAAAGGTTATGGATTATAATTCAGATTGTCATTTCACTCGGGAAGAGGCCATACAGGAAGCCGGGAAACTGCACAACTCGTTTGCTTTAAAAAACAGTCTCGTTTCTTTTATCCCGGATTTGGTGGAATACTTTTTTGTCGAAGATATGACTGAACAGGATTTTTCCGAGGTGTTTGTTTCCAAATTAAATCATGTGAAATTCTATATCTCTCAGATGTCTGAAGAGTTGATCCTTGAAAACCGGAAAGTCTTTGGAAACGAACTTCATCTTGCCGACGATATCAATGATATAGCGGGGGTGGCAAGAGATAAAAAAGTGGACTTTTTCTGTGATCAATTATTCGCGATAATAAAAAAATACAATGAATCCTGCTGCCGGGATCAATCATAGTTTAAAAAAGCCAGGCTTCATAAAAAGAGACTGCTGCCTCAGCTGAAAATGTCATCCAGTCAGGACAGATACATGTCAAGATAGAATACATATGGAGATATACAACAGCCCTCTGCGCGGATCAGAACCGCGCAGAGGGCTGTCGTATTGCTTCTTGAATCATTTATTCTCGAATCATTTATTCTTGAATCATTTATTTTTGCATCGTTTATTCTTGAATCATTTATCTTTCCTGAATCAGTCATTTATGCCTGGGGATTGGAACGAAGCCACTTGACAATGTCCCTGCTCTCATAGAGGGGCTTTCCATCTATGAAAAGGCAGGGGATCTGCTCTTTCCCTCCGACCTCGATCAGCCGCTTCATATGCTCCTGGCTCAGGTCGATGTTGCAGATTTCGATATCGGTCCTTCCCTCTTTTTCGATTTCTTTCTGCACCATGTGGCAGTAAGGACAAGCGGTTCCCACAAAAAGTTCAAGTTTCATGCGTCTTCCTCCTCTTAAACGCAGTAGAGCTTTTTCATCGATAATCCACTTTGCCGGCCGGTCTTTTTCAGTCCTCTTCGGGCATGCAAAATGCAAGCGAATGGTTTTTGTATGCTTGGTCATTTGTCACCTCGCGGATCACCTGGATATCCTGAGGGAAAACGGTCTCCTCTTCCTCTTCCCTCTGCTCAATCTCCATAAGTGCCTGCTTTTCCCATTCAGGGAAAATGTCAATCTCGTAATAACGGCTGTTTTCGGTCAGGCAGTAGCGGGTCTTTCGGATCGGCCGTCTGGCCGGGTCAGCCTGCATCAAAAGCGATATATATTCCTCCCGGGAAATCCTTCTGCCGGTCTCCCTTCTCGCAGTGTCGGAAATACGCCTTTTTTCCGTCCAGTAAAAGAGGTATTGACCATCGCGCCCTCTCTGCCGGACACGCATCTCTGAATCTCCCATGCTGTGGAGATAGGTCTGTATGATCTCCACTTTTTCGCAGTTGGGCATCTGCTCGAGTTTTTCCACGTCCGGATATTTGATCAGGAACTTGCGCTCGATCATCATGGGGGCCGGCTCTCCGAGAACAGTGGCGATCTCCATTACAAGCCTGTCCAGCTTTTTCTTAAAAGATGTGGAATTGTCGATCACTCGAAAATGAGGGTGTCCTGTCCAGGCGGCGATCAGTTTATCATCGACTTCGATTGCCTGTTCCGGTGTCTCTGTCCTGGCATTGTTGTTTGCCAGGGTGTATGCCTCGGCCGCCCCTTTTGCCGCCGTGGTGAGATGAAAAACCGCGTCGTACTGGTCTCTCTCCTCGACCTCGTTCAGCCCCAGAGCATCCATGACGTTTTTGAACTCTGTGTCGTTCATATAGGCCTTGTTGTCCATCACCCCGCGGTCACAGACGATCAGCACCTTCTCCGCGCCCATATTTTCCGCAGCGGTCTGGTATATCTCTTCTTTTCTTTTCTGAAGAGAAATCTGACATTTCTGATATTCTTCGTTAGACACCAGTGTCCAGGGAGCAACTCCGCCTGTGATCAGTTCGGTAGCTGTCTCAGCTATAAAAAGGACCTTGTAACCCGCCCTGGAAAATTTCTTCTGGATCTTTCCCATGGCCGTGGTCTTGCCTCCGCATGGACCGCCCGTAATGACTATTTTCGTAATCTTCATGCCTTTCCTCTCTGCAGGCCTGTGAGGGATCCACGTGCCCGCATCGTCTTTTTGCGCTCTGTTTCAGGGATCTTTTTCAGGCCTGTCCATGCCGTCTTTCCGGGCTATGTTTCAGGTTTTTCTTCAGCCTGTCTGTCCCGTCATTTCCGCGCTCTGTTTCAGGGGCCTTCTTTCAGACTGTCCGCACCCTTATTTTCTTTCCTCCAGGATTTTCTCCACCAGCTCCGTGCACTCATAGACCATGCCGTCGCAATGAGGTTTTCTCTCGCCGCCTGCCTCTTTATTCATCCGGAGAAGGTCTCCGCAGTTCAGACATCCATTGTGATTCCCTCGGACAGTCCGCAGGAAAGAGCCGATTGTTTCCTTGTCTTCAACCCCGAACATTCCCAGCACCATGAGGCCGCCGGTCACTGCTCCGCATGTCGCCGCCATTTTCATGCCGTTGCCGAAATTAGCGCCAACGCCGCAGGACTGCTCCTCTGTGAGGCCGGAATCCGGCGCGAACGCGCACAAAATAGCCTGGGCGCAGTTATAATGTTTGCCCGGATCGTTGCGAAGTTCTTTAGCTTTTTCCAGATATTTTCCCATTTCAGTATTTCTCCTTATCTCATGCTTTAATCTTATGTTTTAATCTTATGTTTTAATCTTATGTTTTAATCTCATGTTTTAATCTCATGTTTTAATCTCATGTTTTGATCTTATGTTTTAATCTTTTGTTTTAGTCTTATGTTTTAATCTTACACTTTATCCTTTGTCCTGCTGTCATTGCCTGTCTTAACATTTACAGGGGCGGAAGCTGCCCGATCCGTTACTGTACACGCCCCCTCGAAGGGCGTGTACATGTAACGTTGCGCGCGGCGATTCCAATACGCTTTGCGTGCGCCGCGCGCCATACAACTCGGGTTTCGGGTTTTTCGCGAAAAAACCGCGAAAAACACCTCGAGTTTCAGGTGGGTCTGTACAGTAACGCCCGATCCTCCTGTCAAATCTCAAATTTCATACCGGTAAGCCTGGGCAGCATAGTTGCCAGAAAAGAATAGACATATTCTACACTGGCAATCCGAACGGCATCTCTCCCGATCTCCCCGAACTGTTTTGTTGCGGACATGGTCCTTCCAGCTATCGTGAATCCGAAACAGACCATTCCCACCGGCTTGGTCTCTGTCCCTCCGGTAGGACCCGCGATCCCGGTGATGCCTACGCCGACCTGAGCTCCGTTGGCGCGGGCCGTTCCGACCGCCATCTGAACCGCCACCTCCTCGCTGACGACTCCCTTCTCCGCAATCGTCTCTGCGGAAACTCCCAGGTATTTTTCCTTGGCTTCATTTGAGTAAGTCACAAAGGACGAATTAAAGACATTGGAGGCTGATGGAATATCCACCAGATGAGCTGCTGCCAGTCCCGCCGTGCAGGACTCCGCAAAGGAAATCGTCCATTTCTTTTCAGTCAGGATATCCACGATCAATGCTGCTCTTGCATCGATCTCTTCACGGTTAATCACATATTCCATATCTCTTCCTCCAGTTGATGAAGGGTAGTGTATAGTTCACCACCCATTTATTGTTTAAAATCCTTTATTTTACGGGAGATCTAAATAAAAAGAGCATTGACCTCCCTTTTTGGTATAATGT
>CACYTU010000041.1 GCA_902777355.1 uncultured Lachnospiraceae bacterium
CTCAGTGCGGCGCTCACTGCTGCGGCAGTGTGACCGCTGAACTCAGGCTGTATGGTGGAGAGGCAGTCCGAACCCCGAAAGGGGAACCAGCCGCAAGGCAGGCAGTAGGAAGCACGCGACTTAAGTCGTGTGAGGCTTCACGATATCCTTTTTATATTTTACTTTTTCAATTGTATTGATTTCTGAACTTTTCATTCTTTCTGACTATGGTTTCCGACCATGCCGCCCGCCGGGGCGTACCGGGGCGTCAACACATGCTCCGCATGTGTATGAAGCATTTTCGCGCAGGTGAAAACGGTGAAGGATCACTGGATGTTTGCACCTTTGCGTTGCTCTGATGGACTGTGCAGCAGTACATTGCTCATAGGGTGGGCGCTCGCAAATGTCCGCAAGACCGGATATGCGGGCATATCCGTCTTTGCGGCCGCTTGCTCGCTGTTTAATCATGTTTGTATTATTTCTGCAGATACTGCCTGGTTATTTTTTTGAGAAGAATTTCTAATTGAAAGTCCGGGTCATTGCGGGTGACGCAGTCTTTTGTTATAAACCGGCGCTTTATTCTTGAGCCGCTGAAAACTTCATAATAGATGTTTTTGCGCATGTTATTGGCTGCGCGGCACTTCGTAAGAACCATATAGGGGTTTGAGTTGTTTGTGAAGCCATGTCGGCGATTCCCTTCCGCGACGCAGTCAGTAACTATATGATCAACACGGATTCCGCTTCCTCCGAGTTTGAAACCGTTTCCGTTCCCTTTACTTTCCAGGAGCTTATTGTGCGGCTCATTCTGAAGCTTATTTTGCGGATTTTTTGGGGGCTCGTTCTGCGGCTCATTCCGGAGCTTATTTTGCGGATTTTTTTGTAGCTTATTTTGCGGCACATTCTGCGGAGCGCGTTTAAAGCCGTTTAAGTAACTCCTGCAGCCTTCGACTATAACGGGGCCTGTCAGGCGGTTCTTTGTAAAGAAATCGAAACCGTCATCAGAATTCAAAAAGGCGGTGCATGCTCTGAATCTGTTTCCGGGGCCGGATGCAATTTTGCTGGCAAATCCGTCTGCGTTACATTCAGCCCTGTCACGGTTTTCATATGAAAGACAATGATCGATCAGGTTGTAAGAGGGCCAGTCGCTGCGCGCAGATGCGTTCTCATGGTGGCGGATCAGGAATCCTGTTTCAAAATTGAGATAGGAGCTGCAGTTTCGCAGCCAGTTGTAACTGCCTTCGATCTGTATACCGAAACCGTTCGTCACATGGATATTCTCGAGGATCCAGAAGCTGCCGGGAATTGAGAGCATGGAGGAGGTTCCCCCGAAGTCCAGCACGGTTCTTCCATCGGCTGCACCGGTCAACACTTTTCGCCCGTCCGGGAGCCCCGAGTGCCTTTTTTCTATCGTTACCGGTTCTGTAAACAGATATTTCCCTGCAGCCAGTACAATCTGCTCCCGTGGGGCACATAAACCAATTGCGGTACAAAGATCCAGGGGCTTCTGCCGGCTCCCGTCTCCGGAGGCTGTTCCGTCCGGAGATACATACCACACTTTTTTTATGTCCCCCGCATATTCTTCTGTATCACAGATCCTGGGAGGGAAGGGATCTTCGCTGATGCGCAGGTTTTTTCGAAGGCCCTGTGTGTGCAGAGAGGCTTCTGTCTGCGTTTTCTGTGCGGCGGCCTGACCTGCAGGTGAAAGGGAATTGCTTTTCAGCAGGGTCAGATGGAATGTGTCCTTGTGAACGAGGATTTCTGTTCCTCTCGCCGCAAAGAATCCGATATATATGCTTTTTCCTTTCTGAGCGGGAAAAGAATACCTTTGATCGATCACATACCTTCCGTTTTTTTCCGCCGTGGCAAGGAGCCCGGATAATTCAATGGGACCGCCGTTTTCCGCGGGGGCAAGGACATCATTTCCTTCCATATCTGTCATTTTTGCAGAGAATTCTTTCCCCGACCTGCTAAATGAAAGATGATATCTTCTGCTTTGATCTGGCGAGACTCTGTATCTCAGTGGATCATGTTCATAGAATCCTCCCGGATGATTGACTTTTCTGTACAGATAATAATGATCGATACGGGATATGTCTTCTCCCCGGATTCCGCTTCTTCCGAACAGGTTGTTTCTCCCGTAGTATCCTCCCACAGCTGCCATATTTGAGTAATAGAGACCGTTGACCGGATGTCTCTTTACAGTTTCCCTGACAAACAAACCAAAGCCCTCCTGATTATTCGGCTCAGGTTCGTAAAGGAATTGATTGACTGTAATATCTGCCTCTGCGATAAAATCATCAAAGGAACTGATTTTCGTGTAGATACAGACCATGTCATCATATCCTGCATCTGTGATTTTTCCTTTCTCCTCGGGCATAGAGAGCCTGCAGACTTTCGGAGTTTCAACGATCCATTCAGCTGCCTTTTTCTGGTGTGTCTGCCATCTTCTCCAGGGGGCTTTTAGTATGCTTGCCTTAAGAAGTGCTTTTTTCCATGGGATGACGCTCCATTCAAGTCGTCTCTCAATCATTTCCTTAAACCCTTTAATGAAAATACTACTTATCAAAAAACAATAGCCCGTCCAGCAGTTTCCGCGTAATCTGTTATATAAGCTGTAGCCGGGGCAATAGAATTTGTTTTACCATTTCTGTCAGCAGACCATTCACCTTATCGCGGATTGCCTTTTAGATTCAGCGCCTGCTGTGTGCCCGGGGTTTTGCTGCGGAATGCTTCTCATCTGATATGAGCAGAGACTTTTAAAGTCTCACGCATAAATATATATATAATACTTCGTTCCATTTTTTCAAGAATAAAGAAAGGAAAAACAACTTTCCGGAACAGGGCTTTTCTTGTAAACCATCTGACTTTGTTTTATTATGATTTCAAGATCCCTTTAATATTTGTTGATCATCGTAGAAGCATACCTGCTGTCAAGCGTGTTTTTATGTCTGTATGTGGATCCTGTGGCGGATACAGGCTGTCAGGGCTGAGGGCACAGGACCGTCTCTACCGGATTTATTAATGCCTTTCATGGAATTGAGAAAAATGGCAGAAATGGAGAAGTCGATGATTAATATAAATATTGCCGGATCCAGGGGCTGGAACTGGCAGAAAACACGATGTATGCCAAGGGCGTTTTCAGTATGGGCATGCAGATGATCCAGGATAAAGTAATGGATGAAGAAGACAGGGACCTGTACATGGAAATAGAAAACTGGTTTGAGGAAAATCTTCCCTTCCCTCCCCAATGTCTGAATCAGGAGAATGTCGTCTGTTTTTTTAAAACGGAGAATTCGGAGGAGATGATGAAAATGATCCGTCCGGCTCTGTGGCTGCTGGATCGATACGACCACCCTTATTTCCTGGTTTATACGAATACTCCGGGTGAGATTGTATATGAAGACAAATATCAGGTGGTGGTCAAAGCTCCCGGCAAACTGATCATTGAGAAGGTACAGGAGAAGTGGGGGCCGCAGGCCCCGGACCAGTGAGTACGGATATCCTGTACCGCCTTAGGGGATGGACACATAGTTTTTTGCAACACAATATTAACGGAAGAAAGGTGAAAAAAGTTGGGCAATAACGGAAGCGAGTCAAACATAAAACACATGAAAAACGTGAAGCACACAAAACACAGGAAAAAAGAAGGCGGTTTTTCCGGCCAGATCGGATTTGTCATGGCAGCCGCGGGCAGCGCGGTGGGTGTCGGCAATCTTTGGAGATTTCCTTATCTGGCGGCAAAAGACGGGGGCGGCCTGTTTCTGTTGATTTACCTGATACTGGCCTTTACATTCGGCTTTACCCTGTTGACCTCTGATATAGCTGTGGGACGCAGGACGGGCAGAAATTCGATTAACGCCTATTCGGAAATGAGTCCAAAATGGAGATTCCTGGGAATTGTAACGTTTCTGGTTCCCGTTCTGATCATGACTTATTACGCCGTGATCGGAGGATGGATTGTAAGATATGTGGTTGCTTTTCTCGCGGGGCAGGGGAATGACGCCGCTTTGGACACCTTTTTCGGCGGTTTTATCACGTCTCCCATCCAGTCATCCATGTTTGCTATTATTTTCATGCTGATTACTGCATGGGTCGTCTTTAACGGAGTGGAAAAGGGCATCGAAAAATATTCCCGGATCCTGATGCCCGTGCTTCTGCTCATGATCGTGGCGATTGCGATTTTTTCTCTCACCCTGAAAAACACAGATGCCAACGGCGTGACCCGCACCGGCCTGCAGGGACTGGCTGTCTACCTCACACCTGATTTTTCTCATCTGACTTTCGGGCGTCTTATGCAGATCCTGCTGGATGCAATGAGCCAGATATTCTTCTCGCTCAGTGTTTCCATGGGAATCATGATCACCTATGGTTCTTATATAAAGAAAGACGTGGATATCAATACCTCGATCCACCAGATTGAGATATTTGATTCGGGTGTCGCTTTCCTGGCCGGTATGATGATAATTCCTGCGATTTTTGTGTTCGAGGGAATCGAGGGAATGGGGGCCGGTCCCAGCCTGATGTTTGTCTCTCTTCCCAAGGTGTTTCATTCAATGGGGATTATCGGTACCTTTGTCGGCTTACTGTTCTTCCTGATGGCAGGGTTTGCGGCTCTCACCAGCTGCGTGTCAGTTCTTGAGACCATAGTGGCCAACTGCATGGAGATCTTCCATACCAGAAGAAAACCGACCACCCTTGTTCTGACAGTTGTCTACACCATCGCTTCGGTCATCGTGGCGCTGGGATACAGTACTTTTTACATTGAACTCCCGCTTCCCAACGGGAGCACTGCCCAGATTCTTGATCTGATGGATTACATCAGCAACAGTTTCATGATGCCCTTTATCTCCCTGCTCTCATCTATCCTGATCGGATGGGTGATCGGACCGGACTGGATCATTGAGGAAGTCGAGTACGGCGGGAAAAAATTCGGCCTCAAGAGACTCTATGCTGTTATGATCCGCTATATTGTGCCGGTGATGATGTTTATCCTTTTCCTTCAGTCAGCAGGTATTCTCAGCTGGTTTGAGTGATGTGGCAAGAGCTTATGCTGATTTACATTTTGTTATTTGGCCGGTGAGCTGCTCCGGCAGAGAAAAGGGAGGCATTCATTTTTAAGCGGAGAGCTGTTGTGGAAGAGAATAAAAACAGTTCATTTTAAGCGAAGAGCTGTTGTGGAAGAGAAAAAACAGTTCATTTTAAGTGAAGAGCTGTTGTGGAAAAGAAAATAGAATCAGGTCAGTTTAATCGGTGAGTTGTATTGGCAGGTGAATTGAAACCCCGTATTCTTCGTCTCCCGATCGGAGAGGACGGAGCAGGAGAAACGATAAAAGAATATTTAAAAAGAAGAATCGGCTTCACTTCCACACAATTGAGCCGGTTCAAGTATCGCAAAAACGGGATCATGGTGAACGGGGAAAGGCGCTATGTGAACTATGCCCTGAAAAGCGGAGACCTTCTCGAAATACGTCTGACCCAGGGCGGAGAGCCGGTAGAGGAAAGACCGGGAAAAGACGGATCATCTGCTTTGGCCGGTCAGCTTCCGGAAAAAACAAGCGGTGGGTCCTCGGGATATAAAGCAGCCAGGGATGGCCGTCTGCAGAAGATCTGGGTGTCACCCGCAGCCTGGCTGGAGGAGCGCTTTCCGCTGCGCATCCTTTATGAAGACCAGGACATACTGGCCGCTGACAAACCTTCCGGTGTCGTGTGCCATCCCAGCCCGGGCCATTTTGATGATACCCTGTCGAACCAGGTCGCCCAGCATCTGGGGCGGATCGGAAAGGAACTGGATGTTCGGGTGACGGGGCGGCTCGACAAGGACACTTCGGGTATTGTGATCTTTGCGCTCAATACCGAGACTGCAGCCCAGCTGATCAGGCAGCGGCAGGCCTCGATGATGAGCAAACTATACATTGCACGGGTTCGGGGACATTTTTCGGATTCCTGTGCCTGCGCGGGGCAGAAGGAGAGGACCTATAGTCTGAGCGGAACAGTGGACAAACCCCTTCGCAGGGAGAGTTCCCAATCTTTTCGCATGGTAACTGCTGAAGACGGTAAGGCAGCCCGCACACATTACCGGGTTCTCCTGGAGATGGAGGATGGGACATCCCTGATCTCTTGCAGGATCGAACACGGGCGCACCCACCAGATCCGTGTGCATATGGCATCGATCGGGCATCCCCTGGTCGGAGACCGCCTCTATGGAACAGAGGCAGAGGAATTCCCTGAGAAGAACACTTCTCCGAGCCTGACCCATCAAGGGCAGGAGACCGGCATGAGACGGTTTGCTGATGAAAAAAATGAGGGAGTCTCTTCTCCGGACCCGACTTACAGGGGGCGGGAGAACGGCGTATGCCAGGCATCTGACGGAAAAACCGGTGATCGCCAGTTTCCTCTTATGCTCCATGCATTTCGTGCTGAACTGATCCAGCCTTATACCGCAGAAAAAATCTTCCTCGAATCTCCTCTGCCCGGATGGGCACAGGCAGTGTCTGACCTGGTGATGGAAGAGCAGAAGGTGTGCCCGGGCGGGAACCGGCCGGCCGTTCCTGCCGGCGAAAGCTGCCGATGAGCAGCGCAAAGTGCAGAATGGGCGCAGGAGCCGCGGAAACAGGAAGGGATTTTCTGTCTGTACCGGCGAAAACGGCCGGTGAGCAGCGCAATGCACCGTATGAACTCAGGCTGCACAGAAAGGAAAATGAATGATAAGACTGATTGTCAGCGATATTGACGGTACTCTGGTTCCGGACAGTTCAGATTATATAGATCCGGTATATTACGACCTGATCCGTGAGCTGAAAAAAAGGGGAGTGTATTTCTGCGTATGCAGCGGCAGACAGTATCACAGTATGATGAAGCTTTTTTCACCGGTTGCTGAGGATATTTTCTGCATCACAGAGAACGGCACTCTGATCCGCAGCAGGGACAGGATCATCCACAGGTGGGCGGTAGATCCGGCGCACTATGTACCTCTGCTGGAGGAAATCCGCCGGATCGACGGAGCCTCCGCAGTGGTCTCTTATCCTGAGATGTCCTATGTGGAAAGCGGGGAGGACAGCGTAGTATTCCGCTTCCTTCACGACAGCTATCGCTATCAGATCGAAAATGTGCCCGATCTCATGGCCCTGCCCCATGAAGATGTTCTGAAACTGACTATTCACTGTGAAAACTGTGAGGATAAATGCAGAAATCTTGTGGAATCACATTGGGCAGAAGAGGTGAATATGACTTGTTCCGGTGTGCAGTGGATCGACATCTGCTCCCGCGACAGCGGCAAGGGAGAAGCCCTGGCCATGCTGCAGAATTACCTGGGAGTAAGCAAAGAAGAGACCATGTATTTCGGGGATAACATGAATGATCTGCCTGCTTTTGAAAGGGCAGGCATAACTGCGACAGTGGCCAATGCCCGGGCGGAAGTCAGAGAGCGGGCTGATATAGTAGGAAAATCCTATGAGGAACTGGGGGTGCTGCAAATAATAAGAAGTGTCCTGGAACTGGACTGAACCCGAAGATTGAAAATAAACGCTCGACAGCGTTTTTTTCACTCAGGATGTTTGTGCCGGGAGACGGCCCATACATCCTGTGATTCCTGGCCATTTTCGCCTGCGCGAATATTTTCGCCTGTGCGAAAACGCCTCATACACATGCGGAGCATGTGTTGACGCCCTTGAGAGCGGCGTGGTAGAAAGAATAGTAAAAAGAAAGGGAGGACTGCATGTACATTATCGAAAATGATACTTTGAGAGTGGAAATCGCGGAACATGGAGCGGAGCTGTGCAGCATCTACGACAAAGAGAAGCAGCATGAGGCTGTCTGGACTGCGGACCCGGCTTATTGGAACCGCCATGCACCTGTACTGTTTCCTTTTGTAGGAAAGGTCAACGGGGGATTCTACCGCTATAAAGGCATGAGCTATCCCATGGGACAGCACGGCTTTGCGCGTGATATGGAATTCACCTTTGTGGAACAGACCCCGGATTCCGTCACCTTCCGTCTTTGCGACAATGAAGAGAGCCGCAAAAAATATCCCTTCTCCTTTGAACTGGAGATCACTCACCGCCTGGAGGGACGGAAAGTCACTGTTGAGTGGAAGGTGACAAACCCCTCCGCCGATGAACCCCTGTATTTCTCCATCGGAGGCCATCCGGCATTCAACTGCCCTGTGGATGCCGGGACTAAGAAGACAGACTATTTCATCCGCTTTGACGGGCATGAAAAGGACGCATCCATCCCCTATGTGCTGATCGACCAGCCTTCTCAGGGAATAGATGTGGAACACGTGCAGCAGCTGCCGCTCGACGGAGGATATATTCCCATCACTGATACGACCTTTGACCGTGATGCCTATATCTTTGATGAAGGCACGGTCCAGACCGCGACGCTCTGCTATCCGGATAAAACACCTTTTGTCACTCTGTCTGCCCCCGGTTTTCCTTCCTTCGGCGTATGGTCCAAGCCACACACCGACGCGCCTTTTGTGTGCCTGGAGCCCTGGATCGGCCGCTGTGACAATATGGGATTTGACGGCGAACTTCCACAGAAGTACGGTGAGCAGTGCGCTGAGCCCGGCCAGGTCTTCGAGGCTTCCTATACGATCGAAGTGCACTGACCGAAGAGCCGCTCACGGCAGTCTGGCTCAATAAAAGATTCCGTGCATACGAAGTAAAAAATGCGGCCTTAGTGAGGACAAGTTCCTTCTAAGGCCGCATATTGTTTTTGCTTTTTCAGTCCAGGAGGGAGAGCAGCTCCTGAGGATGGTCTATGATGGCGAGAGGATGAAGGGATTCCAGAAAATCTCTGGGACGGAATCCCCATGAGACGCAGACACAATCCATTCCGCAGTTGACAGAGGTCTCGACGTCCACCTCGGAATCACCCAGGTAAAGGGCCTCCCGGGGAGTGACTCCGAAACGATCCAGAACCGACAGAACCATATCCGGGGCGGGTTTTCTGCGGATCCCTTCCTGTTCTTTTTCGCCGGCCGCTTCGTCAAAGAGATTGTCAAAGCAGTCCGCAGCAAGCTTTACAACGGCGGGATCAGGCTTGTTGGATACGACGGCGGTTTTGAACCCCCGGCTCCTCAGTTCGCGGAGCAGATCCGGAATCCCGTCATAGGGACCTGTTTTGTCCATGCTGTGCTCCAGATAAAAGGGACGGAAAGCTTCTTCGATTTTGCCGAGTTCTTCCTCGTCAATACCGGGAGCGGTCATACAGCCGGGAGTGCCGATACGCCTGAGCTGAGCCGGATCGTTCATGCCTTTTTCCATGGAGAGCGCTCTCTGAAGAGCGATATGGACACCGCTTCCGAACATGAGGAAGCCGTCCTCCCGCACGAAATCGTGCCGGTGCCCGCAGCGGCCCATGGCGTAGTTGACAGATGTAACCAGATCATCGACTGTGTCGAGGATCGTACCGTCCATATCAAATATGATCGCCTTATACTTCATTGATTTTTTCTCTTTTCTATGAGTTCTATGAATACTATGAGTTCTAAGAATTCTATGAGTTCCATGAATTTTTTAAGTTCCATGGATTTTTTGAGTTCTATGTTTTTTTATGAGTTCTATGAGCTCTATGAGCTGTATGAGCAGAGCCCTGTACGGAAAAAACTGTTCAGGCACAAGGCCAGATCCCGGCTGGGACCTGGCCGGGAAAGGTCATTTGGAAAAGAGCTTCTCCCATATGGAGGCACTTTTTTTGGCCTGCCCGGGATCCTGGAAATTATCAAGGATCGCATTGATGACAGCGCGGATTTCCTTTGTCGTGACGATACCGCTCTGCAGCAGGTAAGGCGTCTGGGAGGAGCCGTCGAGATAATAGAGCATTCCCTTTTTGCCAAGCTTCTCGGCACCTTTCCGGTCCACCATCACATAGGAGTCCGCCACAGTGTCGGTGCGCAGACATACCCGGGAATCAAAGCTGTCCTTAACAGAACGGAAATAGACGCTTTTTTCAGATGCCGCGATCACATGGATTCCGCAGTCCCCGGCCATGGCTGAGAGGCCCTCCAGAAGACTCGCGGCCTTTCGTTTGCCCAGAGAGGCCAGATTGGAATACTCTTCGATGATCACTACCAGGTGCTTCATCATGCCTGCCCGCCTGTTGAAATCATAAATAGTCCTGCAGCGGCTGTTCCAAATGGCTGAGTAACGGCGGTCCACCTCCGCGCGGAGATCTTCCAGAAGCTCCAGCTGCTCCTCAGGGTCGGAGGAAATCTGACAGTAAGGGATCTCGCTGTAGCGGTCAAATTCACTTCTGCGCTGTCCGCAAAGGTAGAGCTCGATTTCTTCGGGTGCGTGGCCGAGCAATAAGCTGATAATGATTCCATGCAAAAAAGCGGTGCGCCCCAGTCCTGCTACCAACAGGTGGGGTGTCCGCGAAAGATCCGCAAAATAGCACTGGCGGTAGATATCCATGCCGACCGCGACCGGAATCCCGGGCGAGCGGTTATACTCTGTGTCTGTGAGGATATCTCCCAGATAGACCTGATCCGTCTGCCAGGGGACATCGATGTAAATATGCCCGTCTGCCCGGTAGGCCTGTATATCGCTTTTGTTGAAGATCGCCTTATATGTTGGAAGGAGACCGATGATCCGGTCCGCGCTCCGCCTGTCATCCGGAATGATTCCGAACCGTGTCAGAGTAGGTCCTTGAAGCTGTGTGTCCAGGAGACCGTCGATTCCGTTCTCTGCCCATAGATCAAACAGTTCGTCTGTGTAGGGCTTGAGCGAGCGCTCATTCCACTTTGTATGATATCGTAATAAATCCTTTGTCAGAGGAAGTACAAATTCACTGTTTATCACTGTTTCTTTCTATCTGTTTTAATCTATAATAATCACTCTTTAGCGGGGCTGCCGGTGCGGCTCAGAACCCCAGAAATTCCGCAAAGGTGTCGAGTACGATGTGCAGCCTGGGGGGCTCCAGGAAACGGTGGTCCGCATCCTCGACCAGGAGACAGGAGATCCCGTTTTTATCCGCAAAACCCTTTACTTCCAGGTATGGAACCAGTTCATCCCTCATGCCCTGGATGATTTTGATACAGTCCGCGTACTGATGATAATCCCGTTTCCGGATATCTGCCGCCTTTAATTCCTCAAGGAAGGAGGGCGTGATCTCGAAAATCCTGTCAAAGCCTGCGGTGGCATGTCCGCCTTCTGAGAGGATCTTCTTATCTTCGGGAGTGAAGATGACTTCCGTGAGTACATGGTACATGACGACGGCGGGACAGCGAAGGCAGATTCTCCGGAAAGGATTTCTGCCGTGGTCTGCCAGATATTTGAGGACCAGATAGCCCCCGAAGCTGGTCGCGCAGCCGTCCAGAATCTGCGGATGAAAGGCCTCTTCCACAAATCGCAGGACTTCAGTCAGATACCTGTCGCAGTCATCGAGAGCGATGCAAGTGTGTTCATCATCCCCGTGGGCGGGCCAGTTAAAAATGACAAGGGCCGTGTCGCTGTGCTGAGCGAGGATCTTATCTGACAGCAGATGAGCCGCCCTGTTGTCTTTATCCCCGGCAAATCCGTGGCAGAACACAATGATGTGACGGAAGGAGAGATCCGACAGAGACAATTCGCTGCTGTCCTCAGGCAGAACCTGTCCGGGAGGGTTGAAGTATATTTTACACCTTATGTTGAAATTTTCACCTGAAAGATTAAAATATTTTTCCACTTCAGCAATTCTCCCTCTGCCTGGGCGGGCATGTCCTTGGCCCGGGTTATTATCAGGCCGTCAAAAGCTTTTGTCAGACCTGTTTATATTATCATCGGGAACCGGCACTTTTTTTGGATCAGTTTAATCTCCGCCGGTTTATGGTTCGCTCGTTGACCGCCGATTTATTCATATGATACCATGAATCAGATTGGCATGTTATAATAATTCTCTAAAATAAAAGAGCGCTTTTTGGGCGAATGGTTATAGTACAGCCCGGCTCGAAACTCGAGGCGTTTTTCGCGGCTTTTTCGCGAAAAACCCGAGTTAAACGGCGCGCGGTGCACGTGAAGCGTATTGGAATCACCGCGCGCAAGCGTTACATGTCCACGCCCTTCGAGGGGGCGTGGACAGTAACGGCGAATGTCACAAGTTCACGATTTACATCCGCACAGGATCCTCCCTGCGTCCGCCGGTTGGCAGTGCCTTCCTGCACGGCAAAAGTCGAGTGGGAGCGTGTCCAAGGTGTTTGCGCATATTGACGAGATGGATTATCTTTAACCACCTTTTGACCCCGACATAATGCTATCGATTACTATTGATTATTATTGATTAATATTGATTATGGAAGCGAAGAATATGTTGAAAAATAAAACAATACGGATGATCGGAATCGATCTTGACGGGACTCTGCTCACACGAAACAAGGTTTTGACACCTGCCGGAAGGAAGGCTCTGGAGAAAGCAGTTCAGGCAGGCATGGTGGTGGTGCCTGTCACAGGCCGCCCCTTTACAGGTGTGCCCGAGGAGGTCCTTGCCATACCCGGTATCAGATATGTCATCACTTCCAACGGAGCCAATACTTATGATCTTGAAGCCGGCAAAGTCCTCCGCAAAGAACATCTGCCGCATTCTCTGGCCAGAGAGATTCTCAGACAGGCTCCCGGCCAGGATGTGATCCGCGAGATTTTTTTGAAAGGAATCGGATATCACGATCCCCGCACCCAGAAGATGCTGGAGGCACGTTTCTCCATAGCGCCCCCGATTCTGGCCTATATCAATCGCAGCCGCAGGATCGTGCCGGATTTTGAGGAACTGCTCTCCGATCCGACAGCACATGTCGAGAACATTTCCCTGATGTTCCCCTCACAGGAGGCGCGGGACATAGTCTTTGACAGGCTGCTTAAGCTGGAAGACCACAACAAAAACCTCCCTATTCAGATACTGAGGCCATGGAAGACTGACCTCGAGATCACACATATCAACGCGGATAAGTGGCTGGCACTTAAGGATCTGGCGGACCGGCTGGATATATCCGCTGAGGAAATCATGGCTCTGGGAGACGGGGACAATGACAGACCCATGCTGCGTGAGGCAGGATATTCCGTGGCCATGGGAAATGCTCCGGACTTTGTCAAAGTGACTGCGGATTTCTGTACCCTGGACAATGAAAATGACGGGGCGGCAGCCGCGATCTGTGCTGTTCTGGAAGGAATGTAAGCGGAAAAACAGGGGGATTATCAAATCTGTGCGAAAAACCCCGGAAGACATAAAGTATCGTCCGTGGGTATATCACCCATCGCGAATTATATAGGAGAAAAAAGAGATGTATGGAGCAATTCTGGGCGACCTGATCGGGTTCCCTTATGAATATAGACAGGAAGACCTGACGAACAGGGAGATTCCACTTCTGGAATCGCTTTCCGGAGTGGAAGCTGTAGGCCCTGACCGGGCGGGAGAGCTGTTTTCGGAAAAGACCGTGCTCACGGCGGCACTGCAGGAAGGTCTTCTCCGCTTTGAAAAAAAGATTCCGGAGATTCTCTCCGCCGGCGGAAAGGCGAAAAACGCAGATTCCCCGGCAGGTCAAAACAGTCCCGCGGAAGGTAAAGAGCCGGGAAAAGCTGCAGGGCAGGAAGTATCTGTTTCCCGGAATGTTTTTGAGCAGACGGCAGCCTCGGAGATGGCAGCTTCGATGAGGCGCTTCGGGACGGCTTTCCCTCTTGCCGGTTACGGGATGGAGATGAGTATCTGGCTCTTCCGGGATGGAACTGATCCAGCTCAAAATGAGGATCCCGGCCCCGCTGCCCGCGTCAGTCCTGTCCCCTGGCTATTCCAGGAAGACCTCTATATGATGCGCCGCATGGCAGTGCTGCAGGCCCTTCTCACCAACAGGAACAGGGAGACTCTGAAGGCGGCGGACGCCGCTGCCTGTATGGCTTTTCTTGCCCTGCACAGATGCACTAAGGATTACATCGCCGGATATCTGGACAGGGAATTTGGTTTCAGGGTTTCCTCTATTGAGGAGATGAAAACAGAGATTCTTTATGCGGATTATTCCGGAGGGCCTTCAGGCAGTGCGGATTTGAGTGCAGCAGACCACAGCGGGACTGATGATAACGGACATATTGTTTCATCTGCTTCCAACGGCCGCATGAGCCTGCCTGCCCTCTGCCTGCGTGCGGCCCTGACCGCTTTCCTTCATGGAAAAGATTATGAAGATGTTCTGCGGCTGGCCGTCTCCCTCTGCGGCAGCAGGATCGACACTGCCGCGGTTGCCTCGATCGCAGGTGCTGCAGCGGAGGCTTTCTTCGGGATTCCGGACAGCTTCAGGGAACAGTGCAGGGCGGCGGTCCCGGAGCAGATTCGGACTGCAGCCGATGCCTTCTCGCGCCGGGTCGATGAAAAAAAGCGTGCCAGGGAATTGAGCCCTGCCTTAAAAGCCAGGTGGGAGACCGCCCTTTCCAGAGCTTCGGAAAATCATCCTGCCGCTGTGCAGGGCAACGAGCCCCTGGAGAGAGCGATTGAGAAGATGCTGAAAAACAGAGACCGGGAATCTCTGATCGCCGGTCTTGAGATCCTGCGCCTCAGGGCAGTGGACAAGGGCCGCGTCTATGTTCCGGTGGCCGGTGTCAGACGCCCGGACCAGATTGATGGTTCAGCGGTCATCGACGGGAACGGTTCAGCCGGAAACTCAGCGGGCAAAGCCAGCGCGGCGGGGGAGACCGGCGGCATGATCTACCGCATGAAAACCGTGCGGACTGACGACGGACGGCTCTGGCAGCCCGCCTTTACCAGCCGCGAACAGCTGGAAAAAGCAGGTGCCGCAAAAGAGATGCTGCTTTCTTATTCAATCTCTGCCCTGCTCAAAAGATTTGCGCCGGGACAGGCAGAACAGCCGATTCCTGAAGAAATCGCCGGTATTGTACTAAATCCCGGCGGGACTGTCTTTTTCATCCCACGGGTGACCATTGCCTCTGTTGTTGAGAAAATCTGAGGAGACCGGAGACTGGAAGGGGACGATTCTCGGAGACAGGCGGAGACAGGGGATAGGAGGGGACGGTTCTCTGTCTCCTTTTTTCAGGAATTTCATCCGGAGAGAAAGGCAATCTGCAGCACTTGTGATTGGAGGAAGGTAAAATGGAAAAATACATCGCTTATTGCGGACTCAACTGTGAGACCTGCCAGGCCCGGATCGCCACAATCAATAACGATAATGAGCTAAGGGAAAAAGTCGCAAAACTCTGGTCGGAACTGAACGGGGTGGAGATCACCCCGGAGATGATCAACTGCGCAGGATGCCGGATTGATGGTGTGAAAACACCTTTTTGTGATTCGCTCTGTCAGATCCGCCAGTGTGCCCTGGGAAGAAAAGTGCAAACATGCGGCACCTGTGCTGATGTAAAGACTTGCGGGAAAGTCGATATGATACTGGGAAATAACGAAGAAGCGCGGCGGAATCTGGGATTATGATTTAAGATTGAGCCGGGCTGTTCTGGCCGTACATATCAAACTGAATCGAATGATGTGGTATGATGTATATCAGGATTTGAATGTATGATGTGTTTCATGGTATATTCTCATCAAATCATTTAAAGCAGACTGGTTTTATTATTTTTACCATTCTGAGGCCTGTTCTGTTGCTTTAATCCCTATATCGGACAGAGAGAACGACGGTTATTTCACTGTTATTAAGGGCTGCTCAGTAACAGGCTGATGCTTTCGATCCTGAAATCATTACTATATCAAGAGGCTTATATGAAGATGGATCAGGCAAATATTAAAACACTGTCACTTGTCTGCCCCTCCTGTGGAGGGAGAATGGAACTGTCAGCGGACGGGAAAAAGGCCGTCTGTCCGTACTGCGGACATGAAATACTCATCGAACAGGAAGACAGCGCGAAGAAGGAATACGAGCGGTGTATAGCGAAAGCCCGCGCCGAGGAGGACATCAGGGATCTGCAGGATCAAAGGCGGCGCAGGCGCAGGCTCAAGGGCTGGCTCATCGCTCTTTGTCTAATCGCAGTAATCTGCCTGATCAATGTGTTCATCCCCAACTCTCCCTTGCGCGAACTTGTCTTTCCCCGCACGGCCGATCCTTTTAATGGCGTGAGCGTCAGGTATTCCGGCATGTCCGGCGAAGGCAGGGCAGAACTGCAGATTTCTGACCGCAGTACTGCGGAATATGCTGATACTGTCCGGTTTGAGATTACACCTCAGGACGGTCTGAGCAACGGCGATACGGTTACGGTAAAGGCAAAAGCTCCTGCCGGCTGGCGTTTTGAACCAGATGAAAAACAGTTCACTGTGGAGGGGCTCACGGCATGGGTGACGAGCACCGATCAACTGAGCGGGGACAATCTCGCCGCAATCCATGCCAACACCGAGCGCCTCATCCGGGAAGACTGGGACGATATTGTTTCCTCATCTCTTGCTCAGGACATGACTTATACTCCTTACCGGATGTACCTGTTCATTTCGGACGAGAACACTTCATATGAGCACAACGTGCTCTACGACACCTACGAAGTAAACGTCACGCGGGCGGACGGATCTGTTTTTACCGGCTACGAGGCCTGCCGCTATACCGACTTAAAAATACCGGCAGACGGTATTTTGACAGCCGGATACGGAAATCTTCAGGGCTTTAACTTTGGATATACCCAGGGGTTTTCTTATGCCCAATCCTTCTCCGGCTGGACGGATGCTGCCGAAATGGAGGCTGATCTGCGCCACGTGCGGGATGGTTACCATCTGGCGGACTGAACTTTAGATGGCTGAGCCTTATCCGGGCATCGGAGAATATCGTGATTATCAAGGAAACTGAATAGAAGGAAAAGAGCTGTTAATTTAGAAGATCGACAGCTCTTTTTAGTACCAGAGGCGCCTTCAATATCCTGAAACCTCCTTTACAGGGGTAGGCCTGGCCAGTGCATTTTTCACGATCATAGTGGTTTCGATCCTGGAGGAAGTTGGCTGGAAGGGTTATTGTGAAGACTCGATTGGAAGCTATATGAACTGGTTCTGGGAGTCGGTCATCTTCGGTGCCATATGGTCTTTCTGGCACTTCCCCCTTCTTTTTTTCGAAGGGACCTATCAGGCCGGACTCATGGTAAATCCCCTGTTTGTGATCAACTTTTTTGTAAGCGCCGTTCCCATGGGATTTATCATCACCTGGGTTTATCTTGCCAGCGACCGTTCGATTCTGGCCTGTATCATTTTCCATCTTTTCGTTAATTTCATGCAGGAAAAGATAGCCATGACGCCCGAGACCAAATGTGTTGAGACAATTGTTGTCTTTATTGCCACCGCAATCATTGTCTGGCTGAAAAAGGATATGTTTTTTGAGACCTGCCATGTCGGCAGGCTTCTGGAAGAATTCTGAAAAAGTAAATATTAGAATATGACCAGATGCCGCAGTACGCATTTTTCAGAAGCAAATGATAGAATATATTAAGGTGCCGCGGGACACATTGTTTTAGAAGCAAATGAAAGAATAAACCAGATGCCGCGGGTACATTTTCAGAAGCAAATTATAGAATATTTAAGATGCCGCGGGACGCATTGTTTTTAGAAGCAAATGATAAAATGATAGAATGTAATAAGATGCCGCAGGACACTGGATTCTGCCGATTTTTACAGAGGTGATCAATGAAAGCTTATGACCTGGTTATAGAAAATGCTGCCATATACACCATGGACGCGAATAAAACGATGATTGAGAACGGAATCATTGGCGTTAAGGACGGAACTATATCACTTCTTGAAAAGCAGTCAGAGGATTTCGGCTGCCAGGCCGAAAAACGCATTGATGCCCGGGGGATGACAGCCTTTCCGGGCTTCGTGAATACGCATGTACATTGTTTTCAGTCTCTGCTCAAAGGACTTGGTGCGGACCGTCCTCTCATCAGCTGGCTGAACAGTTCCGTCCAGCCGTTCGGGGTCAGAGTAACCCACCGGCAGCAGGAACTCGCTGCGCTCCTTGCCTGCCTTGAAGCTCTCAAGAGCGGATGCACGACCCTGTGTGATTTTTTTTATACAAACCAGGATCCAGAGCTTGCCGATGTGTGCGTTGAAACGATGAAAAGGACAGGCATTCGCTGCGTCTTCATGCGGACCTTTCAGGATTACGGCGAGGAATATAATGTCCCCGACTGTTACGTCGAACCGGTTGAAAAAGCGATTGAAGATGTTGAGCGACTGAGAAAAAAATTCCGTTCTGATGACATGCTTTCCATCTGGACAGGCCCCGATGTGACATGGGCCACAACGAAAAAGGGCTGCGAGGCGATACTGGAGTATTGTCTTGACCGGAAAGTACGTTATACCATGCACCTCAATGAAACACAGGAAGATAACGAAATGTGCCTGCGGCATTACGGAAAAAACATCGTGGATCTTCTTGATGAGATAGGCTTCCTGACCGATCAGTTCCTTGCGGTTCATTGTGTAAACCTTACGCAGAATGAAATAAAGACTCTTGCTGAAAGAGGCGTCTCGATCAGTCATAACCCTGCGGCAAACCTCTACCTTGGTTCCGGAATCGCGCCGATTCCGGCCTGCCTTCAGGCAGATATGAATATATCACTGGGAACAGATGGTGCCGCAAGCAATAATACGACCGACATGCTCGATACGATGAGACTGGCGGCCCTGATCCACAAAGGAGTCTGCCGCGATGCAACCGCTATGAGTGCAGAAAAGGTTGTCAGAATGGCAACAAAAGGAGGCGCGAAGGCACTTGGAATGGAAAAAACGATAGGTACTCTTGAGGTGGGAAAGAAGGCCGATATCATTTTGTTTGATCCGGGGCGGATAAGATCCGTTCCTGTCCATGACCCCATAGCAACCCTTGTCTATTCTGCATCTGCTGAAAACATTCACACCACAATTGTAAACGGAGAAGTTGTCTACTGTAATGGTGTCTTTTCCTGCGGCATCGATGAAGTGCAGCTGTATCATCAGGTAATGAGTGAGATGCGGAATATCGGACTGCATGATTGACGGCTGAATGGAGACACAGAATCGTCCCCTGTCTCCTCCTGTCTGCTCAGAATCGTCTCCTTCCTCTTATTTTCTCTCATACAGAACCGGGAAACCCTTTTTCTTCCGCGGAAATTGTCCTGATCGCGAGATTCATGAGACGGATAAACTCTTCGGCGTCGTCCGGTCCCATCTGTCTGAGAAGGCGGATATGGTGCTCCCTTGCTCTGTCGTAGACTTTGCGGATATGCTCTTTACCCTCTTCCGCCAGCGAGACATCGACCTGCCGGCGGTCCCTGGAAGACCTGCGCCGCCGGATCAGTTTCTTCCGCTCCAGACTGCCCATGATATTGGTGATCCTGCCGGAAGTGATCCCAAGATGATATGCCAGTTCACCGGCGGATGCAGTCCCTCCGAGCTTTAAAAGCCAGAAGAGGGCAGCTTCCTCGCCGCGGGTGCTTCGCTGTTCAAAGACATTGGCTAGATCCCTGGAATAGAGAAAATGAATTTCGCAAAGATTATCGGCCAGCTGTTCATAATTCATATTGTTTTCCATAAGATCCCAAAACCCCGTCTATTGTTTTCACTTTTGTCATGATCCCGCGCCCGCAAACACCTATGATCAAATCTGCGCGCTGCCCGGTGTGTCCGGCGCTCCAGCAATGCTGTAATCATTCGAACCCCGCTCCTCTGCAGGCGCGTTCCGTACACCTGCCCCTGCTGAGACAGATAAGGTTAGAAATATCTAACAAAGTTAGCTTACACAAATCTATGCGGATTGTCAATCTCAGGGATAAGGCAAATTTCGGCAAATCTTAAGGAACAAGACAAATCGTTAAAGAACAGAACGAATCGTTAAGGAACAGGACGAATCGTTAAGGAACAAGACAAATCGTTAAAGAACAGGACGAATCGTTAAGGAATAATCGTTATAGAACAAGACGAATCGTTAAAGAACAAGACTAATTACAGCATTGCCTGTAAAGAATAAGACAAATTACGGCCGCACCCCTTCAGGGTGCAGCCGTAAGAGGAGTTGCATTTTGAAAACAGAGACAGTCGGAAAAGTACCTTTGTTATCCCCGGTCCAGGAAAACCTGCCTGCGTCTCAATGGGGGAGGCAGGCTTTCAAAGGATGAATCATCTTTGGTGTACTGTGAAAAAACCGTGTGTAAGGTCATTGTATAGAGCTCTTCGGCGCGGATCTCTTCTTCAAGGAAAGCCATTTCCTCTTTATTCAGCAGGGAGCCGGCAGAAGAGAGCCTGGAAATAAAAGGAATGGAAGAGCGGCTGCTGATCATGCTGTAGAGCGGACCCGAGGACCGGTTCAGTGCCAGCGGACGGGCATACAGAGCCATGCCGAGAGACTGTAAACGATCCATCTTTTCTTTTTCAATACCCAGCAGGAGATGGAGCAGGCTGCGGCTGACCCGGGTGAGGGTCAGATTTCTGGTCTTGAGAAGGTCCCGGAACTGTGTAAAACCAGTATATCGGGGCAGGAGTTTGCGGATCCGCTCCGCCAGGTCATCCGAGATGTCCGCAAAGCGCTGTGCGTCGTCTTTGAACATTCCAAGCGCGTACAGAAGCTGGTAGGAAAAGTCATCGGGAAAGAGCGGGAAGAGGGGAACATCTTTTACCCAAAAACGGTCGGGATAACAGTGATCCATGCCGGTCTTTTGTCCTGACAAATCCTGCTGCTGAGATATTTGGTGACCGGGAAAAAGATTCAGGGCAGCAAATGATCCCTGCCTTCTTTCTTTATATAACTGTGCTCTTCGCTCGGTCGCGGACGGGACCTCGATCCTGGGGATCGCATGCGGACGTATGGAGCTCCCGGAGGAGAGGAGAGCGCGGCAGTATTCGACAGCCAGCAGGTCATTGGGGGAGGCGGGATATCCGGAACCTTCTGATGTGCGGAAAGTACCTTTGCATCTATCTGCTTCTGGTGCAGACGCAAGGGTCTTTGAGTCCTCTGACACAGACGCCCGGATTATTGAGTCCTCCGGTACGGACGCAATGGCCATTGAGTCCTCTGATACGGACGCAAGGTTCTTTGAGCCCTCCGTGCTTGGGCATAAAAAGGCTGCCTCCAGGGCCGCCGCTCTTGCCGCGGGGAAGGACAATCCCTTCCGGAGGCCCGACTGCAGATACAGGCGGTAACGAAAGACGCCTTCCTCACTGCTGACACACGGTTCTTCTGAAGTATTGATCCCGTCTTCTGCCGAAATAGTCCCACCCTGAGCAGAAACAGATTCATCCTCTACTGAATGGATCCCGTCTTCTGCCAGAGCCAGCAGACGGGCATTTCTCATAATATAATCTGTGTCTCCGCTCTCTGATCCGAAGCAGAGATCTGTGACTACGCCAAGTCTGTCCAGAAGAGCGACAGCGCCTCTGGCGAAATATTCCGCGCTTCCGCAGGCTGCATAGAGAGGCAGCTCCAGCACCAGGTCTGCCCCGGCGCGCAGGACCTGTTCAGCCCTAATGTATTTGTCGAAGACAGCGGGTTCGCCCCGCTGCACGTAATCACCGCTCAGGGCGACTACGATATAATCGGCACCAGTCCGCCTGCGTGCCTCTTTCAGAAGATATGCATGCCCCTCGTGAAAGGGATTGCACTCCATGATGATTCCGGTGACAGTCATTTTTTCTTTTGTCCCTTATTTAAAGCCTTTTTCATCCTTGATTCGATTTTTATAAATGATATAATACTTTTGGGTAATATTTCAATGATTCTGCTGATGCTTTTCATAGCGAGCGGATGTTGCGTCGAATGCTTTTCACAATTAATCGAAAGGACACAAAAATGAATATTCTTGTAATCAACTGCGGTAGTTCTTCACTGAAATTCCAGGTCATCGATTCTGCTACAGAGGCTCTTCTGGCAAAGGGCCTGTGCGAGAGAATCGGCATTGACGGTTCCGTCATTACTTATGAAAACATTGTCAGCAATTCCGGTAAGGAAGTCAATGAGACTCCCATGCCTGACCACAACAAAGCAGTCAGCCTTGTACTTGAGGCTCTGACCAATGAGAAGACCGGTGTCCTGAAATCTCTCGACGAGATCGGTGCAGTCGGCCACCGCATCGTCCATGGCGGCGAGAAGTTCACAACCTCTGTGGTGATCAACGACGAAGTCATCGATGCGATCAAGGAAGTTTCTGATCTGGCTCCTCTGCACAACCCCGCAAACCTGATCGGTGTTGATGCCTGCAAAGCCCTGATGCCCAATACTCCCATGGTAGCTGTTTTCGATACCGCTTTCCATCAGACCATGCCCGAGAAGGCTTATATGTATGCCCTTCCCATGGATTATTACAATAAATACAAAGTCCGCCGTTACGGCTTCCACGGCACCAGCCACTCCTTCGTTTCCAAGGCGATGGCAGAGGTTGCCGGCAAGCCTTACGACAGCATCAAGACCATTGTCTGCCACCTGGGCAACGGCGCTTCCATCTCCGCAGTCTGCAATGGCAAGTGCGTTGACACTTCCATGGGTCTTACCCCGCTTGAGGGCCTGATCATGGGTACCCGCAGCGGCGATCTTGATCCCGCCATCATCGAGTTCATCGCAGGCAAAGAGAATATGACAGCTGCTGAGGTCGTGTCCGTCCTCAACAAGAAGTCAGGTGTCTTCGCCCTTTCCAACGGCAAGTCCTCCGATTTCCGTGATCTGGAAGACGGCTATCTTGCAGGCGACAAGTTCTGCCAGCTCGCAATCGACGCATTCTGCTATCGCGTCGCTAAATACGTCGGCGCTTATGCTGCTTCCATGAACGGCGTTGACTACATCGCTTTCACAGCCGGTATCGGTGAGAACAGCGGATTTGTACGCGCCAAAGTCATGCAGTATCTCGGCTACCTCGGCGTCAAACTTGACGAAGAGGCAAACAAGGGCCGCGGCAAAGTCATCAAGATCTCCACTGATGACAGCACAGTCCAGGCTTATGTCATTCCTACCAACGAGGAGCTTGCTATCGCCAGAGAGACAGCAGCCCTCTGCTGATTGTTTGCTGATTGCCGGCAGTCAGGGATCAGGGATTTGCACTCTGACGCGAAATCCTGAGACCTGCATGCGCAGGCAGTATCCATAAGGATGAAAAATAAAGGGACCCGGAAGCTGCTAACCAGTTTCCGGGTCTTTTTCTATATCACGGCCGGCGCAATGTATTTTCCTCCTTGCGGCGGACGCGTACCGGTCGGTGGGTAGAGGGCGGCGTGGCCGCCTCTACCTTATTATGTGTGCCGGGCATGGCACAGTTCTTGCCGGTGAAAGTCCGGTCATGGGTAACTTACCGTCCATGTAGTTAAACGCAAGCCGAAGCCGGTAAC
>CACYTU010000042.1 GCA_902777355.1 uncultured Lachnospiraceae bacterium
GGGAACAATGCTGGTGCCCTGATGCAGGAGCTGATAGAAGGAGTGCTGGCCGTTGGTGCCGGGCTCACCGAAGATGACGGGGCCTGTCTCATAGTTGACCGGCTCGCCGAAGCGGTTGACGGACTTGCCGTTGGACTCCATATCCAGCTGCTGCAGATGTGCGGGGAAGCGGGACAGGGCCTGGGAATAAGGCAGGACTGCAGTGCACAGATAGCCTTCGACGTTGCGCTCGTAAGCGCCGATCAGGGCATCGAGCAGAGCCGCGTTCTGGCGGATATCGGGATTGAGGGCAGCCTTGTCGGACTCAGCCGCGCCGTTCATGACACGCGCGAAGATCTCGGGGCCGAAGGCCAGGGAGAGGATCACAGCGCCGACGCAGGAAGAGGAGGAATAGCGGCCGCCGATGTAGTCATCCATGAAGAAGGCTTCCAGATAGTCTGAGCTGGATGCCAGAGGGGATGTCTCGCTTGTGACTGCCAGCATATGTCTGGAGGGATCCACACCTGCGTTGCGCAGAGCGTCGCGGACGAATGCCTCGTTGGTCAGAGTCTCCAGCGTTGTGCCGGACTTGGAGACAACGATGAACAGGGTGTGGGGAATGTCGACGGATTTCAGGACTGCACTCGCGTCGTCGGGATCGACGTTGCTGATGAAGCGGGCTTCCATCTTGAGAGTGTCGTTTTTCTTTGCCCAGTTCTCCAGAGCAATATAGATGGCGCGGGGGCCCAGGTCACTTCCACCGATACCGATCTGAACTGCGGTGGTGAACTTCTCGCCTGCCGCGTTTGTGATCTCGCCGGCATGGACCTTGTTTGCGAAGTCCGCGGCCTTTTTCTGCTGGGAGGTATAGAAATCACGCTTATTGACGCCGTCCGCGATGACCTCGCCCAACTGCTGGGCACGGCAGAGTTGGTGAAGGACCAGACGCTTCTCACCGGTATTGATCACTGCGCCGTTCAGAAGCTCTTTGTACTTGTCAATGAGCTGGTGCTCGTCCGCAAGCTCCTGAAGGACTTCGAGAGCTTTGTCGTCGACGGCCTTCGCCGCGAAGTTGTACTTCATTCCGCATGCCATGGGAACGCTGTACTCCGCGACACGCTTTGCGCCGTTTTCGCCGGCCATGGCTTCGACGATATTGACGCGGCCCTTCAGAGCAAGAAATTTATCGTAGACTGCAAGCGTGTCAAGATTTTTCCAGGAAATCATAAGAAAATCCTCCTTACTAAAAAAATATGAATTGGCTTCATACAGCACAGAAAACTGCCGCCGGCATCGCCCTTGGGCGAAGCACTTCAGGCGGTTTACACAGGCACAGACACAAAACCCTGTGTAAGAGATATGAATAGATTCATTATAATAATTCTTGTGCAGAATGTCCAGAATTGAAAGGGTATGTCGCCATAACGTCTGTGAAAATTCGTTACAGCCTGCTCGAAACTCGAGGCGTTTTTCGCGGCTTTTTCGCGAAAAACCCGAGTTGTACGGCGTTTGGCGGCGCATAAGCGCATTGGAATCGCCAAACGCGTCGTTACATGTCCACGCCTTCGATAGGGCGTGGACAGTAACGAAAATTCTATTAAACCACAGATTCGCCTGAACTTCGAGGCGCTTTTGTAATCAGGAGCGCACAAAAAACCGAAGTTAACGGAAATATTGTTAAAATACAGATCCGCCTGAACTTCGAGGTACTTTGCGCGTGATTTTCGTGTAAAAACGAGTATAACAGCTGTTTACCACACCGCAGACCCGCCTGAAACACGAAGTTTTCTGCGTGTTCTCCGGCGCAAAGTTCCGGCGCAAAACCCCGGCTATTGGGGGCGGATGTCTTGCAATCATTGCCTCTCAATGGTATTCTGAGCGGGAACCCCCAAAGGACGATGGAAAACCCATAGTCTGGTTTTACAATAATAGATATAGATAGCAGAAAGGAAGACACATCGTGATTTACAAAAATATTCTGGAGGCTGTCGGAAATACACCCATGGTCGAGCTGCAGCGCATGCCCGAACCGGGAAGTGCCCGTGTGCTGGTCAAGGTGGAAGGCCTTAATGTCGGAGGGTCGATCAAGACCAGGACAGCCCTCAATATGATCGAGCAGGCGGAGAAAGATGGTGTGATCGGACCGGATACGATTATCGTGGAGCCCACCAGCGGAAACCAGGGGATCGGACTGGCCCTGGTCGGAGCGGTCAAGGGATACAGAACGATCATCATCATGCCGGATTCTGTCAGTGAGGAAAGAGCCAAACTGGTCCGTCACTACGGCGCGGAAGTCCGTCTGATCCACGACGCGGGCGACATCGGCGCATGTATCGATGAATGCCTGCAGACAGCACTCCGGATGCAGAAGAAGAACCCCAGGGTCTTTGTGCCCCAGCAGTTCTCCAATCCCAATAACACGCTGGCACAGAAAAATTATACAGCCCTGGAAATCCTGGAGCAGGTGGACGGGCCGATTGACGGTTTCTGCAGCGGCATCGGGACCGGCGGTACCCTGACCGGAATCGGCGAAGTCCTCAAGGAGCACAACCCGCAGATCGAGATCTGGGCGGTCGAGCCCGAAAACGCCGCGATCCTGGCGGGAGGCACGATCGGGACCCATATTCAGATGGGAATCGGCGACGGCATTATCCCTGATATCCTCAACCGGGAGATCTATGATGATATCTGTGTCACGACGGATGCCGAGGCCATCGAGACATCCAAGAGACTGGCCAGGGAGGAAGGCCTCATGGTCGGCATCTCTTCGGGAACCAACGTGACGGCAGCCCTGAAGCTGGCGAAAAAACTCGGCGAGGGCAAAACCGTCGTAACAGTACTGCCCGACACGGCCGAGAGATATTTTTCCACACCTCTTTTCGGAGAATGATCGGGGAACAACAGATAAAGGCCCGGCGCACCGCGGCAGGGAGGTAAATGATGGAAGACAGGAGCCGCAGACGGCAGTTCCGCAAGATCGTTGTCACAGGAGGACCCTGTGCCGGCAAGACGACCGGACTGACCTGGATCCAGAATTCTTTTGAAAAAATGGGTTACACAGTCCTGTTTCTGCAGGAGCCTGCCACGGAAATGATGACGGCGGGAGTCACGCCGGCGCGCTGCTCGTCTCCCATGGCTTACCAGGAGTTCCAGATGGAACTCCAGTATGAAAAAGAAAAGCTTTTTGAGCGGGCGGCACTGGACATTGCCTACGCGCATCCGGAAGCGGACGCGGAGGAGAAGGGAACAGAGGAGAAGGGCACAGAGGAAGAGGGGAAGACGCCCCTCGTCCCCAGAAAGGTGCTGGTCGTCTGTGACCGCGGTTTTTTTGATAACCTCGCCTACATGAGCGGCGAGGAGTTCAGACAGGTACTCGAAAAGCTGAATGTCACGGAGGAAAAGCTTCTGGCGGGATATGACGGGGTCTTCCATCTGGAGACAACGGCAAAAAACGCGACTGTATTTTACGGAAACGCAAATAATGCGGTCCGCGGCGAGACACCCGAAGAAGCGGCCCGGCTGGATGACCGCCTGATCGAGGCCTGGTCAAGGCATCCGCACTTTCGGGTGATCGAAAATTTCAGCGGTTTCGAGGACAAGATGAGGCTGCTGGTCGCGGAGATCGCGGCATGTCTGGGAGAGCCTGTTCCGCCTGAGATACGGCGCAGATACCTGATTGACTATCCTGATACGGAAATGCTGGAAGGCCTTGAGGACTGCCACCGGATCGAGATAGAGCAGGCGTATCTCCGGTCCGCGGAGAATGTGGAGATCCGCATCCGCAGCCAGAAGAGCGGCGCGGACAGCATGTTCTATGAGACCAGGTATCTTCTGTCTGAAGGAAAGAGACGCCTGGATTCGGAGCTGAGGCTGTCAGCCCACAATTATCATAAGATGCTGGCACATGCGGACCCGGACCGAGGAAGGCTGAAAAAGACCCGCTACCGTCTGAACTGGAAAGGAACCAATTTTGACATAGATCTGTATGAAATGTGGGGGGACCAGGCTCTGCTGGAGGTCTCTCTGCGGGATGAGGATCAGCAGATCGACTTTCCTCCTTTTTTAAGCATCAGGAAAGAAGTGACCGGTGACGAGCGGTATGAGATTTCTCATCTGGCAAGGCACTATGCTGCGCTGAACGCATCACCATCGTCAGACCCCGCACAGGGCGCAGCGGAAAACCATTAAGGCGAATATAAAGAAGGTAGGAGCAGGTACGGAAAGGTACTGAAGGGTACGAAGAAGTACGAACAGATACGAAGAAGTACGAGGAGGTGCTCACAATGGCGAAGGTATGTCTGCGAACAAAAAGGAACAGGCGGATAGGCGCCTTTGTCCTGCCTCTGGCACTTGCGGCCGCGCTTGTGGTATCCGGATGCGGGGCGAAGACAGACAATAATGGCGGCGGTACGGAAGCGGTCAGCGGGACAGGCAGCCAGGAAAATGGATCCGGAGAGGATGGAAAAGACTCTTCCGGAACTGACGGCGGGACTGCTGCTGCAGCGGATGCCGCTGCGGAAAAGAAGGATGCCGGGGCAGCCGCGAAAAAGAAAGAAGCAGAGGCCTCAGCGGTCAGTGGGACCGGAACTGAGACTGCTGCCGCCGGCAGTACGGACAAGAAAGCCGGAAAGAAGGACGCTGAGGCTGATGCCAAAAAAAAGGACGCCGAAGCTGATGCCAAAAAGAAGGCCGCCGAGGCCGCCGCAGGAAGCGGGACCGGCGCTGCAGCGGATGCCGCTACGACAAAAAAGAGCGCTGAGGCAGCCAAAAAGAAGGCCGCCGAGACTGCCGCAGGGGGCGGGACCGGCACTGAGGCTGCTGCCGCCGGCAGCACGGACAAGAAAGCCGGAACCAAAGGCGCCCTCACCGAAAAGGCGGGGGGAGGAAGCGTTGATGAGAAAAGCGGATCCGGAAACCCTGAAGAAGACAAATATGCCGGCTTCAGCGATTTCACAAGCTCCAAGATGGGCTTTTCTTTCAAATACGATCCGGCAAATACAGCGAAAGACACGGAGACCGGCGCCTGTGAAATGGTGATCGGCAAGGAAAAGAATCTGACAGGCTTATTTGTCAGCAGCCTCTCCGCGGAAGGCATGAAGGAACCCGCGGAGATTCTCAAAGAGGAAGCCGGCGACGTCAATCAAAAATATAAGAACGCCATGGTGTCGGGAATTGAAAAGAGCAGATTTACGGTGGACGACCATGATCTGACCGGGCAGACCTGGGCTTACAGCCTCCCTTCCGGAGGAACTGTCGAGTGCGCTTCTTATATTGAAGTCAGAGGGGGCCGCTACATCTTCTTTAAGACAGAGGCGATGAGGGGAGATACAGCTCCCGCCGATGAAGCCCTGAAGCTGGCCATCCGCACTCTGAAGATCGCAAGGGAAGAAGGAAAGGGAGCAGCAGCCGGTTCTGATGACGCATCGACGGCGGCCGCAGCCGATTCCTCCACTTCCAAAAAGTCAGAGGATTCAAAAGATTCAAAGGATTCAAAAGATTCGAAGGATTCAAAAGATTCAAAGGATTCAAAAGATTCGAAGGATTCAAAAGATTCGAAGGATTCAAAAGATTCAAAGGATTCAAAGAAGGACAGCGCCAAGACAGTCGGCATCTCCGACCTTACAGGCGGCGGCAAAGACGAGAAGGAAGGAAAAACAGAGGAGTTCGGAGGAGCATATTCCTTTGACATCGACGAAAAGTGGCTGGTAGTTCCTAAGGACACCTCTACAACTGTCTACACCAGAGGTTCCATGCAGGGCGCCTACTTTGTAGTGGACAAGATTGAGCTGGAAGAGAAGCCTGCCAATTACCTTTCCAACAGAGCAGAAGAGATTAAGGAAAATCTCGGCGCAAGACTTCTCGCAGAACCCTCCGTCAGGACTGTGGAGCTGGGAGAAAGGAAGCTGACAGGAATCGAGTACGAATACGCGTCGGCGGACGGAGCCAGAAATCTCTATCAGGCCGAATACATCGAGACAACAGCGCTGGGAACCTATTCCTGGGAGCTTGCCTGCAACCAGGGGGATAATGAGTCCGTCGCGGCTATGTTGAGCGCTATGGAATCCTTTATGCCCAACGCCAGCGCCAACTGAAGCAGTTCCGGCTGCCGGAAACCGCCGGCAGAAGCACGGGCTTTTTGTAAAAAGCGAAAGAACAGGAAACAGAAAACCATATAAAACCATATAACAGAAAAAAGAAGACTATATAGAAGACTATATATAGAGGAAAGCCTCCTGAGCGGCGGGGAAACAAACAGATTTCCCCGACTGCCGGGAGGCTTTTTACAGAGCTGTTACAGCGTTATGTTACAAAGTTTTACCAGGCAGTATGCCGGGCGTTTTTACAGAGCTTTTTACAGAGCTGTTACAACGTTTTAATTACGAAGTTTTAATTACGAAGTTCATAATACGGAGTTTTCATCCGGCCGCATGCCGGCGCAGCATATAGAGGGAGACCGGAAGTCTCTTGTTTTTTACATGTGATGTGGCGGCCAAAAGTCCCGCCGCAAGAAGCAGAGTCCCCGCATAGATCAGGAAGCACTGTGTCCACTGGGTGGTTTTTCCGAAGACACAGGGGACCAGCATACGCAGGAGGGTCTGTGATACATACATGGGAAGGCTGACTGCGCCAAGCCATGTGAAGAAAGGACTGCGGAAGATATCCGCCCTGCTGATCAGTCCCTCCCCGCTGAAAGTGATCGCGACAAGGAGGAAGAGCAGATAGAAGACAGCGAATCCGTATCTGCCGTCCGCTGCGCTGCACATATACATGATCGACAGCACCAGGCTTGCCAATGCCGTGAAGGTGAGCGCCGCGCGGGCGGGAAGGGAATGTACACGCCCCCGGATCAGACGGCTCAGTTCGAAAGCCGTGGTGCCCATGGATATTTCGGCGAAGGCACGGATATTGGTCTTGTAGGTGAAAAAGAACCAGTCATCGATGTCGCCCAGAGATCCCGTGAGAGAGATGATTGACCACAAAAGCACTGCGCACAGAAGTGGTGAAACCACCCGGGTATAGGTCCTGTAATATTTCCTGCAGAGAGGGTAGACGAAGGGAAGCGCTATGAACAGGGAACTCAGATACCATGTGCATCCGATAAAAGGCCTGCCCAGACCCAGCCGCTGCAGAAACAGGAGAGAGGGAAGTCTTTTCAGGAAATAAGAGAAGCCCAGGTTTTTCCCGACGATCAGGCGCACGAAGGGTGTCATCGCGCAGGCGGCCAGATAGCAGGGAAAGACTGCTTTTGCCTTGTGGACGATGAACTGCAGAGTTTCCTGCGAAAGGTTGACAGCCATCCCGGGATGCGCTTTGTCCTCCTGTATTTTTTTATGGACCGACCTGGCCAGCAGGTATCCGGTCACCAGAAAAAAGAATTCGACCCCCAGGTTTCCGTGCATAAAAAAGGTGACGGGGACGCCGCGGATGACCGCGATTACTTTGTCCTGATCCCACAGGTCCAGATTGACATGAAAAAAGATAATGATGGCAGTGAACAAAAAGCGAAGCAGCTCGATGCTGTTGTTTCTCTTTTCTTTCCTGATTTTTTCTGCAGGTTCTTCACTCAGGGTATCTTTCGTCCCTTCCATAGTATTTGTGTTCAAGGTGTCTTTCGTCCTTTCTTAATCTGTAAGAATCTATATGAATTTATAAGATCAATCTACAAAAGCAATAAGAAGCAGTAAGTGGCCGGCACATGGTGCCGTTTGTCTTTTTTACATGTCGGCAGGTGTATCGCGCCTGGTGCCGTTTGTCTTTTTTACATGTCGGCAGGTGTATCGCGTTTGGTGCCGTTTGTCTTTTTTACATGTCTGCAGGTGTATCGCGCTTGGTGCCGTTTGTCTTTTTTACATGTCTACAGGTGTTTCGCATTTTGCGCAAGGTGTGTTCTGTTTTTAATACAGATTCTTTGCTTTTGCATAAAAATATCTTTCGTTCCCTTTTTATATTTCTCCGGAGGACCGGATGACCATCAGAAAACTCTTTTAAGATTCTCCGGTGATCCCTGCGGTCAGGCGGCCGATCATCCAGCGATAGGCCAGGAGGGTGAAGAGGCCTGCAGTGATCCAGGCGGCGGCGTCACACCCGGCTGACAGTTTGTAGCTGTGAAAGTACATGCCTGCAATGGCGCAGAGAGCTCTCGATACCATTTCCACAATGCCTCCCATGAGAGGCAGGAAAGAGTAGCTGCAGCCCTGCATGGCATTTCGGAAGATGAAAATAAAGCTCAGGGGGATGAAACAGACAGCGCTCTCCACGGTGTAAGTCATTGCCCATGGCATAAGGGCTTCCAGGTCAGCGCCGGAGGAGAAAAACAGTCCCATGATGGGGCGGAGAAAGAGGATGACTACGGCACCCGCGGCAATGGAATAGAAAACCTCCAGCCGCACGGCGGTCCGGACCCCCGCCTGAATCCTGCCGAAGTCTTTTTTGCCGAAGTTCTGCCCGCAGAAGGAGGCCATTGTCTGTCCCATGGCGATCATACCCTGTGTGAGGACGTTCTGGATCCTCCAGGCAGCTGTAAATGCCGCGACTGCAGTGGAGCCGAAGAGGTTGATCGCAGCCTGCATTACGATCGTTCCGGCGGCGGTGACAGAAAACTGGAGAGCCATCGGGACTCCCATATGAAGCTGATGCTTCGCGGCTTCTGAGTGGAATCTCCACTGCCCGGGGGCGGGCACGAGGACACGAACAAAGAACAGGATGTAGAGAAGGCAGAGAAGAGCAGAGACGCCCTGGGCAGCGACTGTCGCCAGAGCCGCGCCCTCCACGCCCATACCGAGGCGGACGATAAAAAAGAAGTCCAGAAAAATATTCAGGCAGGAGGACAGGACCAGAAAGAACAGAGGGGCCCGGCTGTTCCCGACAGAACGCAGAAATGCCGAGAAGAGGTTGTAAAACATGGAGGCTGTCAGTCCTCTGCACAGAATCAGCATGTACTTGAGGGAATCTGCCAGAATATCCGGGGGAGTCTTCATGAGATGCAGCAGGCCGGGGACGATCAGGAGACCGGCTGCTGTCAGGACGGCGGAAAAGAGGATCGTGAGCAGCACACCGCTGGCGACACTGATCCCGACCCCCTCCCCGTCGCCGGCTCCGAACCGCTGCGCCGTGAGAACAGCGAAACCGGTAGCCAGTCCCATGGCGAAACCGAGCAGCAAAAAAGAGACCGTGCTGGTCGCGCCGACAGCCGCGAGAGCTGAGGCGCCCAGACAGCGGCCTACGATCACCGTGTCAGCCATATAGTAAAACTGCTGGAAGATATTCCCGAAAAACAGCGGCATGGTGAAGCGCAGTATAACGGGAAGGATGCTTCCTTTCGTCATGTCATGCTGCATAATTATTTCCTCATTCCCTCACTGCGGCAGCGCGCAGACATCCCGGACCCCTGCAGGTCCGGGATGCGGGGAATCAGAATATTGGTCTCAGCCGCCGGCGGGGGTGTCCGCCGGTCGGATGTTCACTGCGAAGGACTATCGGGTCAGTGCGTCCGCCGGCCGGATGTTCACTGCGAAGGACTATTGGACCGGTGCGTCCGGCGGCCGGATGTTCACTGCGAAGGACTATTGGGCCAGTGCGTCCGCCGGTCGGATGTTCACTGCGAAGGATTATTCGTCCCAGCCGTCCGTCAGGCGGATGGTCACTGCGATTGACCTGACAAATTCTCCCTTTTTCAGGACCAGGTCATTCGGATGCGTGACAGGAGGGAGTTCAAAGGTATCCTCGAGTTCCACCTGGATCCATGTCCTTGCCTCTTCTATGGCGCTGTTGAGTACCTCATCCAGGGTATCACCCTCGGCAAAACACTGTTCGAGGTCCGGAAAATAACCGTGATACCTGCCGTCTTCTTTTTTGCAGAATACTGCCGGATAAATAAATTGCATATCAATGTCCTCTCTATAGAAATAAAAGATTACCGTTCCTGATATAATGGATCACCGCCACTGGATACAGGCGGCTCTCTGTTTATCCATTATATCCTTTTCATAATTGAGAGTGCAACATCTCCGGACAGGTTAAGGGATGAAGAGATATTTTCGGGTTACAGTTCAGGCCCACCTGATTCTTGGAGCGCCTTTTGTGCATTGCTGTAGAGGTGGGCCTTGAAAAACGCCGGTACTTGCTTTTTGCAAGCCCTGGCTTTAGTATCCGCTGCGTTTTTCACGGAGCGGGAGCGTCCCACCGAAGCAGTGATGCACAAAAGGCGTATTGTTTTCAGCAGGGCCTGAACTGTAACATTTTCGGAGTACAGACCCGCCTGAAATTCGAGGTGTTTTGCGCGGCTTTTTCGCGCAAAACACGAGTTGTACGGCGCGCGGCGGCGCATATGCGCATTGGAATCGCCGCGCGCAGCGTTACATGTCCACGCCCTTCGAGGGGGCGTGGACAGTAACTATTTTCGTTGTTAAAGTCCACGCCCCCGACAGGGCGTGAACAGATAACATAGTTTCCGTGACTTTCTCTTCAGAGATTCTTCAGAGATTCTTCCCCGTTCAGACAGTGTTTTTTTATTCTGCGATGGGGTATAATAAAGAGTCAGGTTATGTAAGTGCCGGCCGTCCGTAATACAGACGGAACGGACGGTACCGGAATCTGTCCGGAAGGCAGGTGGTATATTATGGATAACAAAGATATTATCGGTGTCGGAAGCGATATTATGAATGCTGTGGACGATGCTGTTAACAGGGGGGATTTTTCGGGTCTGAACGAAACACTCCGCAATGTGACCGGAGCCGCGGCGGGTACAGCAGCTGACGCGCTTCATGGTCTGCAGGAGCACCTGCAGGGATCCGGGAGCGGCGGCGGACAGGGATATCCGGCGGGAGGACCGCAGCAGGAGAGAACATACGGACACGCTGGCAGATCCTCCGGGAATTTGACAGAAGAGTATATGAACAGGGCGCCCGGAGCCCGGCATCACACGAGATATACCAGCAGAATCTCGCCTTTTCTCCAGAGGAAGGTGAGCAGGTCAGGCGGGATCGGAAAGATCATAGGAGGCGTCACCAGCCTGGTATTCGCAGGGATAGCTTTCCTCGAAACGGTCGCGTCGGGCTTCCTGGGGCTGTTCTCTCCCGTAGGAAGCGAAGTCTTTTCGGCCTGGAGCATTGTCTCGCTGATTTTCTGCGTGGGATTGGGAATCCTGGGAGGGATTCTGGTCAAAAAGGGACAGGAACGCAGGCAGCTGATACGGGAATATTATGAGTACGGTAAAGTCGCGGGGACCAGCGAGTACATTGAGATCAGTAAGCTGGCCCGTGCTGTGGGCGAGAGCCGTGAGACCGTTCTGAACAACCTCGAGAAGATGATGAGCGAGGAAATGCTGCCCGCCGCCTGGTTTGACAGACAGAAGACGACTCTCATGCTGTCGGAAGATATCTACAATGAGTACCTGAGACTGGAGAGGGAGCGCCTGGAGCACGAGGCTGAGGAGGCAAAAGCCCGGATGGCAGCTCAGGGGGCAGGACCTGCCCCGGCGGCAGCCGCGCAGGTGGTTGACGATGACCTGAAGCTTAAGCCGGAAGACGATAAGCTCCCGTCACAGGCCAGGGCGATCGTTGAGGAAGGCCTCCTTTATATAGGAAAAATCCGCAATTTCAACAGGGATATCGGAGACGAGGAGATCTCCTCCCAGCTCGCTCATCTTGAGATTACGATGAAGCGCATTATCGATCAGGTCCGCAAAGACCCGTCCAGCGCATCCAACCTCAGAAGGCTGATGGTCTATTATCTGCCCACGACAATGAAACTGCTGGAGGCTTACGGGGAACTGGACCGCCAGCCTGTGGAGGGAGAAAATATCATCTCCACCAAGCAGGAGATCAGAGAGGCGCTCGGTACGATCAACGATGCCTTCGAAAGGCTGCTCGACAGTATGTTCCAGGATATGGCATGGGATATTTCCTCTGACATTTCCGTCATGAAGACGATGATGGAACAGGACGGTCTGACCGGCGAAGGAATAAGACAGACGGCTTCAGGAAGGCCGGGCAGCAGTGAGCAGACTGTGTCCGGTACGCCTGCTCAGCCTCAGTCTCAGCCTTCCGGTTATATGGACGGATATACAGAAGGGTATACGGAGGGCTACTCCGAAGAATCGGGTGCCGCACAGGCGGCTGCGCCGCCGCAGGAAGCCGCCGAGGAGTCCGCAGGCGGAATCCATCTCACTTTCGGAGAATAATAATCTTGAGAATGATAACGTTGCGAAGAGCAGAGAGCAGGTAACAAGGCACTGCTTTATCACATGAGTCTGTGAGCTATGCTCATAACCACAAGTAAAACATGGAGGGAAAAATGGCAGACGAGATAAGAACAGATGTACCGGAGATGATGACAGGGACTGCTTCCGCAGCCCAGGCTGATCCAGCAGCCGATCCGCTTGCCGGACTGGCAGCTGCGGCGCCTTCACTCTCGTTCGGAGAGCCGGAACCCCAGGCCGTGCAGGAAGCTCCTGCTCCTGCCCAGCAGGAGGCCCCCCAGGCGGAGCCGGAAGAGGCAGTGCTCACACCTGAAGAGATCAAAATGGTGGATGCCTTCGTCAAGCAGATTGATATCACCAATACGCAGGCTGTCATGACCTACGGTGTGGGAACCCAGAAAAAGATGGCAGATTTTTCCGAGAAGACTCTGGACAGCGTCAGGACCAAAGATCTGGGAGAAGTCGGCGGAATGATCACATCCCTGGTGACCGAGCTCAGGAATTTCGATGTGGAGGAAGAGGAGAAGGGCCTTTTCGGCTTCTTCAAAAAAGGCTCCAACAGAATGCAGGAGATGAAGACCAAGTACAGCAAGGTCGAGACAAATGTCGAGGCTATTGCAGGGGAACTGGAGAAGCATCAGGTCCAGCTGATGAAGGATATCGACCTGCTTGACAGAATGTATGAACTGAATCTGGGCTACTACAAGGAACTCACAATGTATATCCTGGCGGGCAAAAAGAAACTCAAGGAAGCCCGTGAGACAGAGCTGAAAGCTCTCCAGGAGAAAGCGCAGAAATCCGGCCTTCCCGAGGACGCGCAGGCGGCCAAGGACTACGCAGAGATGTGCGACCGCTTTGAGAAAAAGCTGCATGACCTTCAGCTCACAAGAACTGTCGCCATGCAGACCGGACCCCAGATCCGCATGATCCAGTCCTCGGATTCTGTCATGGCTGAGAAGATCCAGTCCACGATCGTCAACACCATTCCCCTCTGGAAGAGCCAGATGGTCATCGCCATCGGCGTCGAGCATGCCAACAAGGCGGCCAGGGCGCAGCGCGAAGTCACGAATATGACAAATGAACTCCTGAAAAAGAACGCGGACGCGCTCAAACAGGCTACGGTTGAGGCGGCCAAGGAGTCCGAGCGCGGAATCGTCGATATCGAGACCCTCAAGCACACAAATGAAATGCTGATCTCCACGATGGACGAAGTGCTCTCGATCCAGGCAGACGGCAAGCAGAAGCGCAAAGAGGCAGAGGCGGAGCTGGCAGGAATCGAGACCCAGCTGCGCGAGAAGCTCCTGCAGGCTTCCAGAATGTGACGGCTGATGCTGACAGAGCGAAATGTGACGTTTGATGCTGACAGAGCGCAATGTGACGGTTGACGCTGACAGAGCGTTATATGAAGGGGAGACAGAGCGCAATGTGACAGTTGAGACAGACAGAGCAGACAGAGCGGATTCGGGATGTTCCCGGCATTGCCGGAGAGCCCGCGGACCGGAAAAATGCACAGTTTTCTACATATGGTATACGAGCATTTTTTAAACACAATTATGTATAAAAAAAGGGTAAAATATGTAGATTCTGTGAAAAAAACATATGGAAATTGTAATTAATCCATAGTATTATCTATGGTACACACTAATTTGAGAAAACGGCTGGCGTAAATGCCTGAAACAATCCCGGAATCATGGAGACAGAAAATCCTTCATGGTTTCGTGGGCAGCAGGTCTGCCGGAATTATGAGGGCGGATTTCCTGTTTCATAGCGCAGCATCGGTGACAACGGTCATTTTGCCGCGCGGGGGCACTGATTTCAGGAATCCGCCGTTCTGCGGAAGAAAACTCCGGAGGACGCAGCTCCTTTCCGGAGTGAGCAGGTAAAACGGCAGCCGGAAACTGCACTGTTTTCAGGTACAGTCAATTGGAACGAGGCATTTATTTCAGAAACAACTATTTCAGAAGGAGGGAAAGAAAATGAAAAGAAGCCTTGCTATACTTTTCATCCTGGTCATGATCGTATCCTGTATGCCCGTCATGGCGTCAACAGGAACCAAAAGCGCAGACGGCACAGACAAAGCAGTGACTGTCCAGGCCAAGAGCGGATGGGTCGTATCCAACAAAAGGTGGATGTATTACGTCAACGGCAGAGCCCTGAAAGATACAGCCAAGAAGATCGGCACATATTATTATGGCTTTGACAAAGACGGCTATCTCTGCACCGGATTTTTCAACCTGCACGGCAAAACCTATTACGGAAGTAACAGGGTCGGAGCAAAGAAGTGCGGCGCTATCCTGAGAGGTTACTATCATATCGGAGACGGCTACTATTATTTCAATCCTGCCAAGTACGGTCTTCTGACCAAGGGATTTGCCAAATTTGGCGGCAAGCTCTATTTCTTCAGCACCAAGAACGGAAAACAGCGCCGCACCAAAGGCTGGTTCACCTATGGCACAGCAATGTATTATGTAAAGGCTGATGGCACAATCGCCACCAACACTACAATCGACGGCGTCAAGGTCGGTCCTGACGGCGCATGCAGGGATCTTTACGGAATGGACCGCAAGGCTCAGGGCTATGACAGCAATACCAGATACCTGATCCTTGTTAATAAGAGCAAATACTCTGTCAACTTCTACAAGGGATCCAAGGGACACTGGAGCATCATCAAGAGGGATATCCCCTGCACGATCGGCAAGAAGTCCTCTCCTTCCAAGTCCGGCAGCTTCAAGCTCTCCATCAAGAGTGTCCGCGCTTACGGCTACAAGGATTTCTCCGGTTCAACAGCATTCTATGCTACCAGAATCAATGCGGGTAACTTCTTCCACTCGATTCTCTACAAGCTCGGCTGCAGAAATCCCTACACACACAGCCCCAAGGATGCAAGACTCAGAAAGAGCATTTCCAACAGCTGCATCAGACTTCCTCTTGCGGATGCCAAGTACATCTATGACAAGTTCCCTCGTTACACAAGAACAGTTGTGTACTGATAGCTTATATGTGATTCAGAACACAATGATCTGGAAGGAGGACACAGAAATATGAAAAAGAGACTTGCGCTTCTGCTGGCAGTGCTCATGCTTGCGGCAAGTATGCCTGTTATGGCAATGGCAGCACCGACAACAGGTGCAGAACAGGTGTCTGTCCAGGCGAAGAGCGGATGGGTAAAGTCCAACAGCAGATGGATGTATTATGTTAACGGCAGAGCCCTGAAAGATACAGCCAAGAAGATCGGCACATATTATTACGGCTTTGACAAAAACGGATATCTGTGCACCGGATTTTTCACCCTGCACGGAAGAACCTATTACGGAAGCACCAGGGTAGGCACCAAGAAATGCGGTGCTATCCTGAGAGGCTACTATCATATCGGAGACGGCTACTATTATTTTAATCCTGCCAAGTATGGCGCTATGGCCACGGGCTTTGTCAAATTCGGAGGCAAACTCTACTTCTTCAGCTCCAAGGACGGAAAACAGCGCCGCACAAAAGGATGGTTCTATCATGGCAGCGCCATGTACTATGTGAAATCAGACGGCACGATTGCAACCAATACCACTATTGACGGCTACAAGATCGGCGCCAACGGCGCTGTGACAGATGTCAACGGCATGGATAAGAAAGCTCAGGGCTACAGCAGCAGCACCCGTTATCTCATCCTTGTCAATAAGGGAAAACACCTTGTCAACATCTACACAGGCTCCAAGGGCTCCTGGTCTGCAGTCAAGAGGAATGTTCCCTGCACGACAGGCAAACGCTCCACACCCAGCCCTTCCGGAAGCTTCCGTCTTGACCACAAGAGCCATAAAGGCCCTTACGGCTATAAGGATTTCAAGGCTTCCACAGCCTTCTACGCAACCAGAATCTCAGCAGGAAACTATTTCCACTCGATTCTCTACAGGCTTGGCTGCAGAAATCCCTACACACACAGCCCCAAAGATGCGACACTGGGAAAGAGCCGCTCTAACAGCTGCATCCGTCTGCCTCTTGATATAGCCAAATATATCCATCAGGTAACACCGACGGGCACCCGTGTTATTGTTTATTGATTTGACCATCTGAGCTGATCAATCCGATCGGTCAGACTGAGACAGATCACATAGGGGATTCAGGTAATCCCCCACTGCTGCTGAGACGGCCATCTGCCGCGGAGCAGAGCGTGGCATCACGTAATTAATTAATCTAAAACATCTGCACAGGCGGATATGTCAGCCGGATTTGACGGGTCTGACTCAAGGACCGCCCGGTGAAGAAGGCTTCATAAGACTTCTGAGGACAGCAGCCATTCAGGCAGCCGAGGAACTGAAAGATGAATAAAAAGGACCGCCGGTTCATTTCGAACCCGGCGGTCTTTTTTCGTCTTTATTTGTTTCTCTGTTTGTTCCCGGCAGAGAGACACCTGATCTTCCCGGTAAATTTCCCGGTAAATTGTTGGTTCTCAGTCGAGCCTGCCGACACAGACGAGCAGGTAATCACCTCTGTCGAGGATGTTAAAAGGCTTCATTTCCAGGCTGAGGGCTTCTTCGTTGTAAGGCTCCAGGTCTTTGCGGGAGAGGGCGCGGACATCATAATCATAGCCGTAATAAGCCAGGAACTGTCCCATGAGTTCTCCGTCAAACTCCCAGTGATACCAGTCGATCGCGGAAGAGACCGTGGTCTGCACGAGAGCAGGGGATTTCCAGAGCTCCGTTCCGTCTATTTTATGGCGGATACGGCGGTAAAGATTCCCCGCCCTGGTCTTTCCGGTGTCGTGAGTGACATTGTAGAAAGCATCTCCGTTGGAGAAGTTTCCGACAAAGATGATCGGTTTTGAAGTATCGTAGTCGCTGGCCAGCTTGAAGCCAATCTGCTGCATGACGGCAGCCTCGTTGTCATACCTCTGGTTGTTGAGGGCCAGAAAACGGTGCAGGTGGGCTGTCTGGCGCCAGGTGATAAAGAGCAGGAGGACAAGGCCGCAGCGGCCAAGGACGACCGGCAGACGGTTTCTGTTCAGGATGCCGTTGTCGATCAGCCTGTAAAAGTCTTCCGCAGCCAGATAAAAGACGAATGCGCAGAAGACCATAAGGGTGATCGCGGTCCGGTAATACATGACAGTGCCCTGGATGATCGTGATCAGAAACAGGGAGAGGCCGGTGCAGATCCCCAGAAAAACGGGGAGTATACTCTTTCTTTTTACACAGAGAACGATGCACCTGACTGCGAAGAGAATGGTACACACAATGAAAATCGTGATCGGAAGATTGATGAGGGCGGCAACGCCATAATCGATCAGCACTCCCTTGAACAGGTCCATGAGTTCCTGCCCGGAGAGGGGCCAGCTGATCCGGGTGGCGCCTGTGTGCTGATAAGTGAGATGCAGGACACCCATGATCCCGTACCCGATGACAAGGCGCAGGATAAAGGAGATGACCAGAGGGATTGCGAACCGCACGCCCTCAAAGAACCAGGCGGTCTTGCGGCCGGGAGCTGTCCCGCGGACGCAGTAGCGATAAAAGAGTATGATCAAAACGGTGGTGACATAGACCGGCGCGATGGACTCAGCGCTGGAGATCACAGGGGTCAGGAGAATTCCCGCGAGCAGACATGTCCTGGCCTGTGACTGCAGGATACGCTGAGACTTGATCCTGCGGGCAATGGAGCTTTTGCCCTCCGGCGGCTGCAGGTTTTCCTGTGCTGAGAGGAGCCAGAGCAGGATGACGAAGGTGCAGAAAAAGTCCCCCGGAACGATCAGGGTACCGCCGCAGGTGAACTCCCAGATCTCACAGATAATCGGGAAGGTGATAAAAGAACAGGCCGCGACCGTATAGAGCAGCGGGCGGTCTTTTTTTCCGTTGATCATAAAGAGGATGCAGGAGAAAGCGGTTCCGGCCAGCATCAGTAGACAGACGCTGAGGAATTTGTCCAGAAAAGGGACACAGGCGCCGAAGGAAAACAGCTTTTTCCAGAGAACGGCGCCCCAACGCAGTTCCCTGAGCCAGTAGGTGTCGTTGACATAGAGGGGAGTGGCCAGATCGTCCGCGCCCACAGTTCTGTTGAGCATGGAGAAACCATAGGCTCCAAATGTGTAAAAGAGCAGGGGAATCCAGTATTCCTTCCTGCCCGCAATTTTTTCGTTGAATTCTTTTATAAGTGAGCGCATATTTGATTTTCCTCTTTAGAGAACTGATCACAGAAACCAGTGACATCAGGCAGCAAGGCAAAGGAAAGAGCGGATTATAACCTGGAGATAATCACGCCCGCGATGATGATCGCGACTCCCAGAGCCTTGCGGGGGGACACTTTTTCCTTCAGAATCAGGGCGCCCATGACAAAGACCCAGACAAAGCTTGTCGCGGTGATGCAGGGCATGACCGAGAGCGGGACATAGCGCAGGGCCACCTGATTGACGGCGAGTGTCAGGAACAGGAGTCCGTAGGAAACGATGACGCGAACATTCAGGAATTTGCTGAAAAATCCTTTTCCGCCGGTCGTATTGGCCTGTGTTTTGAGCAGGATCTGGCTGAGTGCCGTGATGAAGGCGCCGATGATGGCTGCCGCATAGCAGACCTGAGGGGAGAGAAATGAACTCATGGATGACTTACCTCTTTGTCTTTCAGAAAACCGGAGGATCAGAAAAAACTAATCGTCAGAGACACTGATGACCATTCCCAGCGAGATCACGGCGATGCCGATAATCTGCCTGATCGTGATGGTCTCGTGAAAAATCAGCGTGGACCAGATAAAGAGAAGGATATAGCTGAAGCCGCGGCGCAGATAGGCCGTTGTCAGTGGAATCTTCTCCAGAATCAGCTGCCAGCAGACGGCATAGATGCCGAGGATGACGACGGCAAGCCCGAACCAGAAGAAATAGCCGAGCGAAAAGGTCTCATATCGCTGGGAGCCGATTTTCAGGCAGGGAGAGGTAAGGCTCTCCATGAAAACGGCGAAAGCGGCGAGGAGAAAGACATTGCTCCGCTTGTCGAGAAAATGCGTATTCAAAAAAACACCTCCGTAAAAGACCCGGGATCCGATACCCTGCCGGGAATCTGCAGCCAGACCGGGGATCTGCAGTCAGACCGGGGATCTGCAGCCAATTATTCCCAGATCGGGCCGGTCACTGTGCCGTCAGGGGACTGGATTTCGATCTGCAGGGTGTTGCGCACCTCCTGCATATTGGCTTCGAGTTCCTCGCGGGTCTTACCCGATACGATGACAGCAAGACGGGAAGTCTTGTCTGTTGCTCCCTCGCGATTTTCAAGGCCTGCGTGCAGCTTTGAAAGCTGATTGCGGTGCACAAAGGGGAGAGCGCACACTTTTTCAATTCCGTCCGCCCGGATGACGCGGCCGACGGGAAGATAGAAGGCCATGTAACCGCAGTACTGAAGCTGGGGGTGAATGACCGGCATTTCTTTCTGCTGTCCCAGAGCTATGTTGACCAGGAACTGCTCGGTCTCCAGACCGCTGGAGAGATGGATCAGGTCGGAAGAGATGAAGACTCCGCCGCCGCGGGCGGCTGTCTCGATCAGGTAGACCTCATCTCCCTCCATTATATATTCACTGTGAGTGATTCCCTGACGCAGGCCGAAACCGCGGATGATTTTTTCATCCAGCTCGAGCACCTTCCGGCGAAGGGCGTCATCGGCTGTTGTCGGGAATATACGGCTCTTTGCCGCAAAGGCATCGGGAATATCAAAATAGAGAGTATCTCCGATACAGAGAGTGCGGTATTCATAGCCCAGCACCAGCGATTCCACGACAAACTCGCGGCCGGTGGCAAACTGCTCCACGATGACTTCCCGGCTGCTGGACCAGCGGGAGGCCTCCTCATATTTTTTTCTGATCTCCTGCTCGTCTGCGCAGACCTGTACGCCGCGGCTGCCCTGTGTGTCCAGAGGCTTGATGATCACTTTGACGGGAGGAAGAGCCGATGATGTTTCTGACTTTGCCGCATCCGCGGAATTATCTCCTCTGTTATCTCCGATATTATACCCGGTATTATTTCTGGTATTATTCGAGGTTTCCTGGGCCTTTGCCGCATCTGAGAGCGCCTGTTTTTCCTGCCTTTCCCGGCAGAGCTCCCGGTAAAATCCGACGGCCTGGTCCACAGAGGACACAGTCCTGTTTTTCAGCTGGGGGATTCCAAGTTCCGCCAGGCGGGCCCGCATGAGGCTCTTGTCGGTGAAAAGAATACCGGTTTCACAGCCGATTCCGGGAAGGCCCATTTTCTCAGAGACATAGGCGACGCTCCGGACGGCGATGTCGGTCTGGTCGGTGATCACACCATCGATACCCTGGTCTTTCGCGAATGTCAGGATCGCCTCTTCATCGCGGACATCTTTGAGCAGTCTGCCCTTGATATAGGGGTAAAAGGCCTCGGAAATGACCGGCGCGGCCAGAAACACATCGCAGGTTTCAGATGCCTTTTGTACCAGGGGCAGCTGAAAGTCGCCGGCACCAATCACCAGCAGTTTTTTGCGTTTATTTAACTCAGACATTGTTTTCTCCATAAAAAATGATTAAAGCATTGCGGAGGCGCCCGGGGCGCGGCGCAATGCGGCTTTAATCATATGTTAAAAGCTGCGGAAAAAGGCAGCCCCTGCCGTCACACATCAGACTGGCGGGTTCTTTGTACAGAAGCCGGGATACATCAGACCGGCGGGTTCTTTGTACAGAAGCCGGGATACATCAGACCGGCGGGTTCTTTGTACAGAAGCCGGGATACATCAGACCGGCGGCTTCTCAGTACAAAAACAGGCACACATCCACGCATCAGGCGATGCGTTTTGGGGGCGCTTCGTCCGGCAGATTGATCTTGTCACGGATCACGAACTGGGGCGAATTATTCAGGGATATATAAATTCGTCCGACATATTCTCCGATCAGTCCCAGCATAAACATGATCATGCCGGTGGAAAAGAGCAGTACGGCCATGGTGGAACTGTATCCCAGCGGAATTGCGGGATTCAGAAGCTTTTTGATCACGGTCCTCATACCCATGAGTACTCCCAGGACAGCCCAGAGCACGCCGATCCCTGTCGCGATGCGCAGGGGCTTGACCGAAAAAGCGGTGAAGCTGTTCATCCACAGGGAAAAGGACTTGCGGAAGCTGTAGTGGCCGACACCGATGGTGCGGACCCGCTCCTCCATATCCACATTGATGACGCGCTTTGTCGCCCGGAGCATCAGGCCGGAGAGATAGGGATAGGGATTTGTATATTTGATCACTTCGTCCTTGACGAACTTTTTCATCACGGAGAAGTTTGAGAATTTCAGCTTGGGGTCTTTGCCCAGCAGCCAGGTGGCGACGCGGTCATTTACTGCTGATCCGAAGTTTTTGAAGCCCGACTGCGTCTTTTTGCGATATCTGGCGATAGAGACGTCATAATCTCCATTAATCAGGGGATCCAGAAGATCCCAGAGCCTGTCCGCGGGACACTGCTGGTCGTCGTCGATGAAGACGACATAGTCGCCTGCCGCATAGTGGCATCCGCAGATCAGGGCGTTGTGACGGCCTCCGTTTTTGGCCAGGTCGATGACGCCCACTTTGGGGTCCTTAGCGGCGATTTCCTGCAGGACACTCAGCACGTTGTCGGGAGAGCAGTCGTTGACAGCCACGATCTGATAGTCAAAGTCGGGCTTCTGTGCCACGACATCGCGGATCTCGTCGATCACCAGACCGACGGAACCCTCGCTGGCGTAACAGGGGATGATGAAGGAGATAATGGACTTCTTGTCTGTGCTATTACTCATTTTCTTTGAAATACTCCATGGCAGTGCGGATGACGTACTGCTGATCCTCGGGGGTCAGGCCGTAATAGAGAGGCAGGCGCACCAGACGGTCGCTCTCGGATGTGGTATAGCGGTCCTCCCCGTGGAAGCGGCCGAATTTCTCTCCGGCGGGAGAGGAGTGGAGAGGCACATAGTGGAACACAGTGACGATGCCCCTGTCCTTCATATACTGGATGAATGCGGAGCGGTCTTCCAGGTCGCGCAGCTTGATGTAGTACATGTGGGCGTTGTGGACACAGCCTTCGGGAATGAAGGGAACTTCGATACGGCCTGCTTCGGCGAGCGGAGCGAAGGCATCGGAGTAAGTTTTCCAGATCGCCAGCCTGTTGTCATTGATCTTGTCCGCCTCCAGGAGCTGGGCCCAGAGGTAGGCCGCGTTCATGTCGCTGGGAAGATAGCTGCTGCCGTAGGCTACCCAGGTGTATTTGTCCACCTGTCCCCGGAAGAAACGGGCGCGGTTGGTCCCTTTCTCGCGCAGGATCTCCGCGCTGTCATTGTCTTCGGGATTGCGGATGATCAGCGCGCCGCCCTCGCCCATCGAGTAGTTTTTGGTCTCGTGGAAGGAATAGCAGCCGAAGTCGCCGATCGTGCCGAGCGGCCGGCCCTTATATGTGGACATGACTCCCTGCGCCGCGTCTTCGATGACTTTCAGGTTGTGGCGGGCAGCTATGTCCATGATCGTGTCCATCTCGCAGGCGACACCTGCGTAATGAACGGCCATGATCGCGCGGGTTTTGTCTGTGATCGCCTCCTCCAGCTTCGTCTCATCGATATTCATAGTGTCCGGGCGGACATCGATGAAGACCGGTGTGGCCCCTGTCAGGACGATGGCTGTTGCCGTGCTGGAAAAAGTGAAGCTGGGTACCAGGACTTCATCGCCTGCTTTCAGGCCGCACAGAAGCGTCGCCATCTCGAGCGCGGTCGTTCCGCTGGTGGTCAGCAGGGCCTTCTGCGCACCGAAGCGCTCCTCCAGAAAGGAGTGGCACTTTTTGGTGAAGCTTCCGTCACCGCAGATCTTGTGAGCATCGATGGCCTGTTTTACATAATCAAGTTCAGTCCCGATGAACGGGGGGACATTGAAAGGAATCATATTTATCTTTTATCTCCTGAATTTTTAGTGTCTTTCGTACTTTGTGGTTATGAGTACAACTCAAAGACCCGGATGATTTAAGCTGCGCACTGCTTCTTTACAAAGAAATCGCTGAATCATACCCATACCCCACAAGTATAACACGACTTGCATATGTTTGCACCTTTATCATTTTCTCCGCTGCCCGATCGTGCCGGATCCGCCGCCCGATCGTGCCAGGTCCGCCGCCCGATCGTGCCAGGTCCGCCGCCCGATCGGGCCAGGTCCGCCGCCCGATCGTGCCGAATCCGCCGCCCGATCGTGCCGAATCCGCCGCCCGATTGTTCCGCTGCCTGATCGGTGCCTGTTCGTTACAGATCAGGCCTTTGACAGCAGGATTATTTTGCAGGTTTTTCTGCGCGGAACCGGTCTTTGGCAACAAGGATTTTTTGCAGATTTTTCTGCGCAGAACCGGCCTTCGACAGCAGGATTATTTTTGCAAATTTTCCTGCAAATATTCGGACTATGGCAAAATGTGATATACTGATACTATCGTTGAAAAGCAAGGAGAAGAAGCGGATGGACAGATGGAAAAAAAGGAATAATCTGATCCTGATCGGAATGCCTGCATCGGGCAAGAGCACGGTGGGAATCATTCTCGCGAAGGTGATTGGCTATGACTTCATCGACTCCGATCTGCTGATTCAGCGGCGCGAGGGGATGCGTCTGCCGGAGATCATTCAGAAAAAGGGCGTGGACGGATTTCTTGAAGTGGAGAATGAGGTTAATTCATCCATCGAAGCTTCGCGCTGCGTCATCTCCACGGGTGGAAGTGCTGTCTACGGGGAGGAAGCCATGCGGCATTTCCGGGAGATCGGCGCCGTTATTTATCTGCAGGTGGATTTTGAAGTCATCAGGAAGCGTCTGCACAATATCAAGCGGAGAGGGGTCGTTCTCCGGGACGGACAGACCCTCAGGGACCTGTATGATGAGCGCTGCGCTCTGTATGAAAAATACGCGGACATGGTCGTCCGGGAGGCAGACGGAGAGATTGAAGACGTCGTAGCGGAAATTATATGCCGGATCAGGGAAAATCAACCCTGAAAGGATATCGGATCTGAAGGACAGGGGCAGGAGTACGGCACATGGAGGGCCGCCGGAGCCGGAGCGTCATCAGGGGGAAGCCGGATCTGAAATCGGATTCCCATGGAGCATCCGGAGCGTCTGGGGGCAGCCGGAGCCGTGACCGGGATGTCTGGAGAATAAAAGACGGAAATAGCAGGGGATCCGGGACGGAAAGCATCCCGGAACATATACATAAGACGGAAAGGATTCGAAATATAAAGAAGTATTGAACCTGAAGGGAACCGGATCCCTCAGGGTTCGGGGAGGACCGGGACAGAGAAGATGAAGTATGACAGACAGAGAAGAGAGGAACAGCCCGGCTGTGTGGTCGGGATCGGATCATCTGCCGGAGGCCTTGAGGCGCTTCAGCAGTTTCTGACTTTTCTTCCTACGGATACCGGAATGGCTTTTGTGATCATCCAGCATCTTTCACCTGATCACAGAAGTCTGCTGGCGGATATCCTTGGGAAATATACCGCTATGCCTGTTCTTGAGGCCAAAGAAGGAATGCATGTGCGGAAAAATACGGTCTATATGCTTCCGCCCAAATATAACATGGAGATTGAAAACGATGTACTGCGCCTGAAGGAGTACAATCATCAGCATATCAATCATCCAATCGATATTTTCTTCCGCTCACTGGCCAAATCCTACGAGAACCGGGCGGTGGCGATCATCCTTTCGGGGACGGGCTCGGACGGCACGAACGGAATCCGCTCGGTCAAGGACCGCAACGGGCTGATCATCGTCCAGGCTCCGGAGAGCGCCAAGTTTGACGGCATGCCGCGGAGCGCGATCGCGACGGGCTTCGCCGACCTGATCCTGAATCCGGACAGCATAGCGCGTGAGATGGCCCACATCTCCCGTTCGATCGCGGACGCGGGACAGCGCCTGCAGCTCTCGGACGGCGACCTGATCTCCCAGGTGTTTTTCATCCTGAAAAAAGTGACGAATATCAACTATTCCTACTACAAACAGACTACGGTGCTGCGGCGGATCGAGCGCAGGATCGTCGTCACGCACAACCGCAATCTTCAGGAATACGTCAACTATATGTCCAATAATCCGGAGGAAGTGCGTCTTCTGGCCAAGGAGGTCCTGATCGGTGTCACATCCTTTTTCCGCGACCCCGATTATTTTGATGTCCTCAAGGAGAGGGTCGTCAAGGATCTGCTGACCAGCCATCGGGCGTCCGACCAGATCCGTGTCTGGGTGGCGGGCTGTTCCACAGGTGAGGAAGCCTACTCCATCGCCATTCTCTTCGCGGAGGCCATGGACGAAATGGGCCTTCGAAGGGATGTAAAAATATTCGCGACGGACCTGGACGGGGATTCCATCGGTGTCGCCGGAAGAGGAGTCTACGGAGACAGTATCCTGGAGGACGTCTCGGTCAGCCGTCTTAGCCGGTTCTTTACCAAAAAAGGCAACCGCTACATCATCAATCATGATATCCGCAAGATGATCGTGTTCGCCCAGCACAATGTCTTTCAGGATCCGCCTTTCGGCAGACTGGATCTGGTCAGCTGCAGGAATCTGCTGATTTATTTTCAGAATATACTTCAGAGAAACCTGTTCGCGATTTTCCACATGGCTCTCAACGACGGAGGCTACCTCTTCCTGGGCCGCTCGGAGTCTGTCATAGACTACGATGATGTCTTCCATGTACTCTGTCCCAGTGAGAGGATTTTCGTACACAACAGTTCGGGGCGCACACCGTCCCACGAGCATATCACCTACTCGCTGCAGGGGATCGAGAGCCAGCTGACTCCCCAGTACTACAGGACGGATTCTTCCGATATGGATTCCAAATATCAGGCGTCCGAGATGGAGACAAGGGCTCTGGAGATCCTGATGCCGGCCTGTGTCCTGGTCAATGAGAAAAATGAACTCTGCCACTCCTATGGGAAATGCTCCGACTTTATCACGATCCCTGTCGGGAATGTCACCCTGGATATATTCTCTCTGATCCGGAATGACCTCAAGATTGCGGTCTCCAAGGCACTGAAGGAAAGCCGGGAAAAGCAGGGCCTGGTCGCCTATGACCGCATTCCGGTCAAGATCGGGGAAACTCCGGAGTACATTTCTCTTGTCGCCCAGCCTATTACCGACAAGATGGGGGCTGATACGGGAGTGACGGCCATCGCCTTCCTGCGCTCGACCCAGAGCGGGGCAGAAGAGGTCGATATGGACCACTATAACGTGGACACTGCCGCCTCACAGCGAATTGCTGATCTGGAAAAAGAACTTCATGTCTCCCAGGACAACCTCAGCCACACGGTCACGGAACTGGAGTCCGTGAACGCCGAGCTTCAGGCTGCCAACGAGGAACTTCTGACCGCAAACGAAGAACTGCAGAGCTCCAACGAAGAATTGCAGTCGGTCAATGAAGAACTCTATACCGTCAATTCCGAATACCAGGCAAAGGTCGGAGAACTTGCCTCCGTGAATGACGACATGGCCAACTTCCTGGCGACGACACTGGTCGGGATCGTCATGGTGGACCGCAAGCTCAATGTGCGGAAATTTACAGAATACATCGCGGATGAATTCAGCGTGACGGAGCACGACGTGGGCAGATCCCTGCGCTACATCGCCTATCACTTCGCGACAGTCGATCTCATCTCGCTCTGCCATGAGGTCCTGCAGAGTATGCAGCCTGTAGAACTCACCTGTGTCTCGGTCGCGGGCAAGACTTATCTGGTCCGCATTGCTCCCTACAGGACCCACGGGAAGAAGCTGGCGGAAGCAGATCTTCCGGAGGAAAGTGTACAGGTGATGGGACCTCCCGCCCTGAAGGAAAGCACTCCTGTATCCGGCAGCAGAGGCGGGCAGGAAGTTGACGCGTCAATCTTCAGGAGCGGGGAGTATGTCAGCGGCCTGGTCCTGACCTTTATAGATACTTCTCAGAAGATCGACGATCAGCAGCAGATTGAGGAGATGGAGAAGGCTCTCCGTGCCGCAGTCAGGTCGGGACAGGAAAAGGAAGCCTTCCTCTCCCATATGAGCCATGATATGCGAACGCCGCTCACGGCGATCAAGGGACTGGTCCAGCTCTCTCTCAAAGAGGACCTGCCCGAAAATATCCGGGATAATCTGGAGAAGGTATTCTCTTCGACACACTACCTGACCAGCCTGATCGACGAGGTCCTTGAGACCAGCAGGATCAACGCCGGCAAGGTCGTCACTGTCGCCTCGGCGGTCCGGGAGCGCGACGTCCTTGATGAGGTCTCCGCGATCATGTCAGAGAAAGTGCGCACGGCAAACCTGCAGATGAAGACCAGGATCGATGGCTGCGAGAACCGCTATGTCATGATGGACTCCGAACATGTGACCCGCATCATCGTCAACCTGCTCGGCAACGCTGTTAAATTTACCCCGCCCGGAGGCAGAGTGGATTTCGAGGTCAGTGTTCTTTACACGGAGACCCATGCCAGACACACTTATACCATTCGTGATACCGGAAGAGGGATCAGCGAAGCTTTCCAGAAAAAGATGTTCAGACCCTTCGAGCAGGAGATGCCCAATGAAACCGGCCTCAGGGACGGCACCGGCCTGGGCCTGTATATCTGTAGAAATCTGGTCGATCTTTTGGGCGGTACGATCAGCTGCCACAGCAAACCGGGTCACGGGTCGACATTCATCGTCTCCCTGGAGTACGATCTGGCGACCCCTGATCAGATCCGCAATCAGAGCCGCCGAAACTCCACCATCGAAGGCCGGATGCTCTACGGAAAAAACATTCTGGTCGCGGAGGACAACAACCTCAATGCCGAGGTTATCATGAAAATCCTGGAGACCAGGGGAATTCATGCCGAACTTGCCAGAGACGGCGAGGAGGCAGTCTACCTGTACAGGAGCAGCGGAGCCTACCATTTCCAGGCGGTCCTCATGGATGTGATGATGCCCATTATGGACGGAATGGAGGCGGCGCGGGCCATCCGTGCCTGTGACCTTGAAGACGCGAAGACGATTCCGATCATCGCGCTCTCGGCGGATATTGACCCGACCAACGAGAAAAAATGCCTGGAGTCCGGTATGAATTCCTGCCTGGGCAAACCCATCAACACCGTGGATCTGTTCTCGACCCTGTTCCGGGAGATTGAGAAAAATGAGCTACAATGAAGGCCGGAAATCAGGCCGGACATAAAAGTCACTGGATTCGGAGCAGGTGTGCTGCCTCCTGAGCCGCAGGACAGTTGCTGTCACGCTCCTGAGAGAGTGTGACTGAGGCAAAAAACTGTCGTCCGTATGGTATGAAACAGGAGACACTTCCACACAGCCTTCCATATCACTTTCCATGCAGCCTTTCACACAGCCGACCGTGTCCGGAAATGCCAGAGAGCATAGCTGTGCCACGGCCGGCTGTGATGCGCTGAGCAGACACTGTGCTAAAGCGATATTATGCTGAAGCGATAATATGCCAAAGTGATACCGTGCTAAAGCGACACTGTGCTAAAGCAATATTGTGCTAAACATGCGCTGTGCCGGACAGGTGCAGCATTAAGCAGGTTTTTACCGGGCAGGTACTGCGCCAATCAGGCACGAAACAGATTCTGAAAGAGACAGGTAATATTTTTTTTATAAGAAATTTATGGGATTTGACAGGAAACTGTGCTATCATCCTTAGAACATATACTACACGCTGGGAAAGGAAGTAACAGCAATGAAAGAAGTAAAACCACCCCGCAGGTCAATGATGTACTACAGCCTGCTGGTCATTCTCTTCATGATGATCATCAACGCGTTTATCATGCCGTCTGTCGAGAGGGCCAAGATCGAGGAAGTGGATTATGGAACATTCATGACCATGACGGAAAACAAGCAGATTGAGAAAGTGGAATTCCGGTCCAACGACATCCTTTTTACAGACAAGGATGGCAAGGCCTACTGCACAGGCCACATGTCGGATGACGGTCTGGTAGAGAGACTGTATAAGGCGGGAGCGAAATTCGGAAGCGATATCATTCCCGAGACGTCTCCGATGGCGGCCTTCCTCATTAACTGGGTTCTGCCGATCGCGATTTTCGGCGGAATAGGATATTATTTCAATAAGAGGCTGATGGACCGCGCGGGAGGCGGAGCCTCCTCGATGATGTTCGGCATGGGCAAGAGCAATGCCAAGGTCTATGTAAAATCGACAGAAGGCATCCGCTTTTCCGATGTCGCGGGCGAAGAGGAAGCCAAGGAGAATCTCATGGAGATCGTGGAGTATCTGCACGATCCCGGAAAATACAAGGAAATCGGCGCGACAATGCCCAAGGGCATTCTGCTGGTCGGACCTCCCGGAACGGGCAAGACCATGCTGGCCAAAGCGGTCGCAGGCGAATCCAATGTCCCCTTCTTTTCCATGTCCGGTTCTGAATTCGTGGAGATGTTCGTGGGCATGGGCGCTTCGAAAGTGCGCGACCTCTTCAATCAGGCCCAGGAAAAAGCACCCTGCATCGTCTTTATCGATGAGATCGACGCGATCGGCAAAAAGAGGGACGGAAGCGCTCTGGGCGGCAATGATGAGCGCGAGCAGACGCTGAACCAGCTGCTGACAGAGATGGACGGCTTCGAGGAGAACCTGGGAGTGGTCATTCTGGCGGCGACCAACCGGCCCGAAGCCCTGGATCCCGCTCTGACCAGACCCGGCCGTTTTGACAGGCGCGTCCCCGTGGAACTCCCCGATCTCCAGGGAAGAATCGATATCCTAAAAGTCCACGCCAAAAAGATTAAGATCGGCGCGGATGTGGACTTCGGCAAGGTCGCCCGCATGGCAGCCGGTGCCTCCGGCGCGGAACTGGCCAATATCATCAATGAAGCTGCCCTGCGCGCAGTGCGCGACGGCAGAAAATTTGCCACCCAGGCAGATATGGAGGAGAGCATAGAGGTCGTCATCGCCGGATACCAGAAAAAGAACGCCATCCTGTCTGACAAAGAGAAGCTCATTGTCTCCTATCATGAGGTCGGACACGCCCTGGTGGCTGCCATGCAGACCCACAGTGCCCCCGTGCAGAAGATCACGATCATTCCCCGCACATCCGGCGCCCTGGGCTATACCATGCAGGTCGAAGAAGAGGGCAACCACTACCTGATGAGCAGGGAGGAGATCGAAAACAAGATTGCGACGCTGACGGGCGGCAGAGCCGCTGAGGAAGTGGAGTTCGGAACGGTCACAACAGGAGCTGCCAATGATATTGAACAGGCAACACGCCTGGCCAGGGCTATGATCACCCGCTACGGCATGAGCGATGAGTTTGACATGGTCGCGATGGAGACGGTCACCAACCAGTACCTGGGCGGCGACACCTCTCTGGCCTGCTCCGCGGAGACACAGGCCCTGATTGACCGCAAGGTCGTGGAACTGGTGCGCACCCAGCATGAGAAGGCTCTTAAAATACTGCGGGATAACAAACGAAAGCTTGACGAGATAGCCGAGTACCTGTATTTTAAAGAGACAATTACCGGAGAGGAATTCATGAACATTCTGAACCGGAAGCCCGAGCCCAGGCTGATCGGCACGTCCGAAGACAAATCTTCAGATATATCCGAAAATATATCTGAAGACACGGCGGAAGCCGGACAGAACCCTGACGAAACGGACAAGGCAACAGACCATGCAGCAGATTCTATGAAGACCGGACATGCAGAAAATGGTCATGCAGCAGAAGAGCATGATCTAGAGGTTCAAGACGCAGAATCAGATGATTCGGGTGTCTGAGCTGCGGCAGCGGATGCGTGATCAAATGATTCAGATGCCTGAGCTGCGGCAGCTGACGGCAGGACTGACTGCGGAAACTGACAGAATTCATTTTGGAGGAGAGTATGATACCGGAACAGACAATCGAATTCAGATATGATACACAGCTTTTGATCGACGGATATGAAGACCTGGATGAAGACGAAGTCTTTGACTATATCGCAAACAACTTCAAGGGCGACAGCCTGCTGGCTGTAGGCGGAGACGGAGATCCGATCAAAATCCACTATCACACCAATGAACCCTGGCTGGTGCTGGAGTACTGCCGCTCTCTGGGCGAGATCTATGACATCGTCGTTGAGGATATGGACCGCCAGGCGAGAGGCCTGCAGGGATAAGCCAGGGAATGAGCTGAGGACAAAGCTGAAGGATAAACCCAAAAGCAGAGAAGCTCAAAAGCAGAATAAAACCAAAAAACAGATTTAGCTCAGGAATAAGTTCAGAAGCAGCTGCGGAGCGATGCGCGGCAGCTGCAAAATAACCGGCTGCAAAGTGACCGGATGCAGGGGCAGAGGAAGAGCCCGCACCCGGAGCGAGGGGCTGCTGTATCAGCTGACATATATCAGCGATACAGCGGGCCCCGTTTTTTTCGGATATTCAAAGTCCTTTTTTTCAAAGGAAGACTGCGTCTGCTGAAAGAAGCTGCGGTTTTCAGAGCTTTGCCAGAATCCCGGCAAAGTCCACCAGGCATTTTCCTTCCCAGATACCTACGGGTACAGGGGTCCCGAACCCTATTATGTGCGGAAGAGCTTCGTGTTCGAAGTCGTAGACAACAACATTCTGTGTGTCTATATCCACGATCCAGTATTCCCGCACTCCGGCAGCGGCATATTTGGCATGCTTGATCATCAGGTCCCGGCGCCTGGTGGATGGAGAGAGAATCTCCACGACCAGATCCGGTGCTCCTTCACAATATCCTCTCCTGAGTTTAGCCGGGTCACATACAACCATCACATCGGGCTGTACGACGGTGTATTTGTCTGTGAGATCCGGTATGACATCAAATGGCGCTGTAAAGACGCGGCATTCTCCACGGTTGTCATCCACGTAAGCAAGAAACCGGGCTGCCAGGCGCAGGCTCATGCCCTGATGGAGGGCCGTGGGAGAAGCCATATCATAAATCACCCCGTCGATCAGTTCGCATCTGTTTCTGCCGGCAGGAAAATGAAAATAGTCAATGACCGAGTACTTCACCTTTCTTTTTTCAGCAGGCCCGGCTTCATACCGGCTGCCTGCTTCTCTCAGCAGATCCCTGTTTTCCCCCCTGTTTATCATTTTGGAAGAGTCTGTGTAATCAGTCTGAACCTTTTGATCTGTCTCGTGATCTGATGTGGTATCTGCGCCCTTTAGAACCTTCTCAAGTGCGGCAATTGTGACCCTCCTGGGATACCGGGTCGTTCCACCGAAAATTTTCTGGATCGTACTGCAGGGAATCCCCGACAGCTCCGACAGATGTTCGTATGAAAAACCCAGTTCTCTTTTTCTGTCCCTCATTTCCTGAATTGTCATGTCTCTTCTCCTGTTGCTGTCTGATTTCCCGTTTTTGCTGTTTTATATCCTTGTTTATACCATAATTATACCGAATGGACAGATGGTGGTCAAGAACGAATGTTCGGATTTGGATATTCGCGATTTAGCTATTCGCGATTTGGATATTCGGTTTGCCGGGAATTGTACAAAAACTTCCGGGTTTCAGGCGGGGCAGTACTGTGACTCTGCATTTAAAAAATGCATTACGCCTTTAAAAAACGGAAAGCGAAATTTACGGAATATGAGATAAACAGCTGCTGTCTGTGGTAGAATTGTAACTGACGGCAGAGCGTGTGACTGCAATGCCTGAGAAGGTCACAGGATGACTGTGCAGCGGCATCAGCGGCATCAGGAAGATATCCGGCGGCCTGCCGGGACAGAAAAATGCGGCATGGTTATAGCGGCCTTTCCGGAGGCAGGGACTTCATCAGGTAGTGTCAAGTGACCTATGAAAAAGCCAAAGCAAAAAAAAATGACACCGGGGAACCTTGAAAAGCAGTAACTGCAGATTGCCGCAAACAGGCAGTGC
>CACYTU010000043.1 GCA_902777355.1 uncultured Lachnospiraceae bacterium
AAGTACAGTAAGAAAAGACACCGCTGACGCGGCTATGAGGCGCTTGTATCCCGCGGACGACTATGGTCGGCCGGGGTTTTACGCGCCGTTTCGATAATCTCGAAGTGGCACGAGGAAATAAGATTGATACCCATTTCCGGTGCCTGTCCGTCCAATCAGGGAAAAGAACATATCTACGTATTTTTGCCGTTTTGTCTGTTTGCGGAAACATATCCAAAGACCGCAACGTACACTTTTCAGAATTTTCCCGCTTCAGAAATGCAGTTCATGATAACACTGATCATCATTTCTTTCTCTTCCGGGCAGGACTCCGCGATCATAATCGTCAACGCAACAAGTGTATGATCATCCAAAAGCTTGTTTCCCTGCTCATCATAAAGAATCCCGTTGCAGTCAAGAAAATAAAGAAATATTGTCGCCGCTATTCTCTTATTCCCATCAAAAAAGCTGTGATTCTTTGTCACAAAATAGAGAAGATTTGCTGCCTTTTCTTCTAACGTCGGATAGATCTCCTGCCCGCCGAAAGACTGATAGATATTTCCAATACTTCCTTTAAAGGAATCATCTTTTTCCTTTCCAAATAATTCTGATTCATCGCCAAACCGCATCCGGTCAATCACTGAACGACATTCTTCATAACTCAACACATATGCCGCATTCGTTCCCGTCGGCCGCTGCAGACTTTGATGATCATAGGCATCCAACAAAATCAGCGCTGTACTATAACGTTCTATGACAGACAGCACCTGTTTGCTGTCCAGGGAATCCTGGGTTCGCTTCATAAGCCGTACAACTTCACCCAGTTGATTGATCCTTCGTTCATTCACAGCGTATCCCTGTAAAATATACTGTCTCAGCACATGGTTTGCCCACCTGCGAAACTCCACGCCCCTATTTGATTTCACACGATATCCTACCGAGATAATCATATCCAAATTATAGTATTCAATCTCTCGCGTAACAGACCTGTTTCCTTCTTCCTGAACTGTCGCAAATTTTGCGACAGTTGAAGAGTCGACCTCTTCACGAAGAGCATTATTGATATGCTTACCAATGGTTTTGACATCTCTTTCAAACAATTCTGCCATCTGGCTTCGATTCAGCCATACCGTATCACCTGTCATTCGAACCGGCAAAACGATACTGCTATCCTTTGTTTCAAACAGCACAATATCGCTATTATTCATACTCTCCGTCTCCACAAAATGGCAGTTTTATACCTTCTACCGCTTTATCATTATTCTGAATTGCACTTATCGTCATGCTTATTATTCAGTCTTTCCATTCGAATATAGTATTCCAACAGCCTTAAAACATAATCTGGAGCATGGCGGTTATCTCTCTCCCAGTCAGTAACTGTGCGGTATGGGATCTGAAAGAAGTCGCAAAACTCCTTACGATTCATCCCTGTACTTTCTCTTAATTCTTTTATCTTGGTTTTGCAATCCATTTTATCATCCTCGATCATTTTTTGATGCGTTGCGTACAGGATACCACATTCGCAAAAATGATGCAATGCGTAAAACCGTTTTCTCTGATAACATAATCATGTCCATGACCTTCCAAAAAGCAAAATCGTGTCCACACCCTGCCGAAAAGCAAAAGTGGTACCACAACCCTAAGAAAACCAAAGCCTCGATATGTTTCCGCAAACACAAAAAGGGATCTTTGCAGCCCCGGAGCGTGTCGACCCCGGATCGCGGAAATCCCTTTATTTCAGGCTTTTCCAGCCTCTCGTTATGTTTTTCTCGACATCAAAACTACAGTCTCGACGTGTGCATTTTTGTCCAAACCAACCTTTTATAACGGTTGCAGGGAAGCGCAGGGACGGTCCTTTTGTTTCTGTCCCCCTGCTTCATAAAACAGGGGGACAGAAACAAAAGGACCGTACCAGATATCTGCAGAACAGATAACTGACACAGCAGACCCGTGTTAGACTTATTTTGGAACCCAAAGAGAAATCCGGCACTTTCTGTCGGTCTGTACTGAAGCGGGGGTCTTCTCTATGTATTTCAACACGAGTCTTCTGCATGGAAAAAATACGGCACAATATGCGGATGGCGCCACTCTGGTCCCTGTTTCCCAGTCCAACGCCTTCTGCTGTCAGAGCATGGAAGATCTGGAACGGGTCTTTTCCCACAAAAAGCCCGGGTTTGCCTATTCGAGGATCGGTAACCCGACGGTAGCGGCTTTTGAACAGAGAATCAGTGAGCTGGAAGGAGGAATCGGTGCTGTTGCCACCTCTTCCGGCATGGCTGCGGTCTCACACACCCTGCTGAGTCTTCTGGTCCCGGGGGATGAGATCATCGCAGCCGGCTGTCTGTACGGCGGGACGATCGGACTGTTCGATGATCTGGAACGCTTGGGCATCCACACACACTTTGTTTCCCGTCTGGATGAAGAATCGATTCGGGCTGCAGTCAGCAGCCGTACCAGGTGCGTCTTCGGAGAGGTGATCGCCAATCCGGCACTGAGCGTTCTGGACATCCGCGCGGCCGCCCGCGCAGCTCATACGGCGGGGCTCCCTCTGATCGTGGACAATACGACAGCTACTCCGTTTCTGTGCAGACCTCTCTCACTGGGGGCGGATATCGTCATTCATTCCGCGTCAAAATATATCGTCGGAAGCGGGGATGCGATCAGCGGTGTGGTCGTGGACGGCGGATCATTTTCCTGGGACCGGGCACATTTGCCTGCCCTGGCGGGTTTTGAAAAGTTCGGAAAGCTTGCCTTTCTCATGCGGCTTCGCACCGATATCCACGAAAATCTCGGCGGCTGCCTGAGCCCGATGAATGCTTTTCTGGGCACTCTCGGTCTGGAGACTCTGGGTCTTCGCATGGAGCGCATCTGTGAGAATGCGGCGCGGCTGGCAGAAGCGCTGAAGGGAGCCGGAATCCCGGTCAATTACCCGGCGTTGGATGAGAGTCCCTGCCGGGACCTGTGCAGGGAGCAGTTCCGGGGACTGGGCGGCGGAATCCTGACTTTCCGCACAGGATCAGCTGAATCTGCCAGAAAGGTCATCAACAGACTCCGGTACGCCTGTATCGCTTCCAACATCGGTGATATCCGCACTCTTGTACTTCTCCCCTCGACAACGATCTTTTTAAAAAACACGGACCGGCAGAAGGCGGACGCCGGTGTCTTTGAGGACACGGTGCGTGTCTCCGTCGGGATCGAAAATGCGGAGGATCTGATCGAAGATTTCCTCACTGCCCTGGAAGCCTGTCAGGAATGATTTCGGAATAATGCGTAACCCCAAAAAAGCCGGCGCATTCTCGCAACTGCTGATCAGTCACGAGAACGTGCCGGCTTTTCTTCATATAAATTCTGTCAGTTCTTCCCGGTTCTTTCTGTACAGTGAAGACTTTCTGCTGTTCCATGAGCTTTCTTTATATAAATGTCTTCAGCTCTTCCAGATACTTCTGTGCAATGCCGCTGAGTGGTACCTGCTTTTTTTTGATATATCCGATCGTCATCTTCTCTTCTGTCCGCAGGGGGACAGCCCGGTAGAGATCCCCGTTGAGTTCCTCGCAGATGATCCCGCTGCAGAGAGTATATCCGCGAAGCCCCACCATCATGTTCAGTATAGTCGCGCGGTCACTCACCCGGATGACCTGACGATAATGATAGGTACTCATGACTTCCTCCGCAAAATAAAAGGAATTCTCCTCTCCCTGGTCAAAGGAGATGCAGGGATAGGGCGCAAGCTGCTCTATACTGATCTCCCTGCGGTCTGCCAGCGGATGTTCCCTCCATAAATAAACGGAAATCGGGCATTCAAACAGGGGGATAAATTCAATCCCGCTGTCGTTGAATATTTTCGTCAGTACATTCCGGTTGAACTCATTGAGGTAGAGAATGCCCAGTTCGCTTTTCAATGTCCGGACATTGCTGATCACTTCCCCGGTACGTGTCTCATAGGCGGCAAATTCATAGTGATCCGCCCCGCAGGCACGGACTGTCCGGATAAAGGCCTGTACGGCAAAAGTATAATGCTGCATGGAGACAGAGAACCGGCTGCGGCGCTTTTCTGTCCGCAGATAGCGGTCCTCCAGCAAAAGAAACTGATCCTTTACCTGTCTTGCATACCCCAGAAACTCCTCGCCTTCCGGCGTGACCCGTATTCCCCGGTTCGTGCGGTCAAAAATCGTCACACCGATCTCCTGCTCCAGTTCCCGGATCGCTCCGGACAGTCTCGACTGGGAAATATAGAGATTTTTGGAAGCACTGTTGATCGACCTGCTCTCAGCGACCGCCAGCACGTATTCGATCTGTTGTATCGTCATGAAATCACCTGTTCTTTACCGCTGTCACTTCACTGTTTCCTTTTCTATGACTAGTATTTCGAAAAGATCCTACATAAGAAATACTCATCCCTGTATGAATCGGATCTCCTCCTTTTCTACATGATCGTTTTCGATGCGAAATGCATTGAGGACGGGTGTATCGCGCTCCATGAGGGAAAGGATCATGTACAGGGCGCTGCTGTCATAGGCAAGGCGTTTGTCCTCCTCACTTGGGCGGGACGGCGAAGCAGGATGGCTGTGCCAGTTTCCCAGCGGCCTCCATCCGTTCGCCCGCATCTCCTTCACAGCGGCAAGCTGGCCCCGGGGATCCAGTGAAAAATGCTCTTCGCTGTGGTCTGTATTTTCCAGCAGATAAACGACCTCGATATAAGTGTTTCCTGTTTCATCCTTTTTGCCTCCGAGAAGGCCGCAGGCCTCTTCCGGAAGGCACTTTACGGCATGCGCCAGAAGCTTTTCATATTCTTTTAACTGCAGATAAATCATCTGTCTCTCCTCTCAGGCCATGCTGCTCCCGGAGCATATCCGACAGCAAACCGCTGTGCAGTCTGCGCACGTCGGTCTCCCGGCTTTTCCCGCTGTTTATTCTTTATTTTAAGTCACAAACGGGCAGCTCATAATCGAAGGGCACATGGATGGTACGCTCGCCGCTGCAGACAGCACAGTGGCTGTCCCTCGGAAGAGGGACCGTGCGGAACTGGGATCTCAGGGCATTGTAAGTCAGAAGGCGCCCTGTCAGCAGGTCTCCGGCACCCGTGATATATTTGACCGCTTCCATGGCCTGCAGGCAGCCGATCACGCCTGCCACTGCACCTACCACGCCTGCCTCTCTGCAGGTGGGCACCGCATCCTTTGGCGGCGGCTCCTTGAAGACGCAGCGATAGCAGGGTCCCTCTCCCGGAACATAGGTCATGAGCTGTCCCTCGAAGCGGATGATGCCCGCATGGGAGAAAGGTTTTTCCTCCAGGACACAGGCGTCGTTGATCAGGAATTTGGCCGGGAAATTGTCGGTTCCGTCCAGGACAAAATCGTAATCCCGGATGATCCCGCTGATATTTTCCGATGTGATGTATTCATAATAGGTATGAACTGTAATCTCCGGATTGATCGCCAGCATGGAGTCTCTGGCGGATTCCACCTTGGGTCTGCCAATGTCCGCTGTAGAGTGGATGACCTGCCGCTGCAGGTTGGACAGGTCGACGGAATCTGCATCTGCAATTCCTATGGTTCCGACGCCTGCCGCCGCCAGATAAAGAGCTGCCGGCGCGCCCAGTCCCCCGGCGCCTATGATCAGCACCTTTGCCTTCATCAGTTTTTTCTGCCCTTTGGGGCCGATCTCTTTTAAAATAATGTGCCTGGAATATCTTTCCAGCTGTTCATTCGTAAAAGCCATGCTGTTCCTTTCAAAAGATGCCTCCCTCAGGATCGGCATTCTCGATAAAGCGAGTTCCCCTTTTTACCCGCGTATCCCACGACTGTAGTCACGGGTATTGCGCGATGAAGAATAAATCATTGGATGCACAGAGACGGGATAGTACCGCCTCCCATGAAATACAGAAACTCCACAACGTCCCCTTCCTGAAGCCTTCGGGACGCCCTCTCCTCATTGGAGAGGAAGGTATCATTGATCGTCACCGTGACATACTGCGGCATCTCGACCTTTTCCGCCTCAATCAGTTCCTCAACGGTCAGTCCGTCGGCATATTCTTTTCGTTCTCCTGCAACTACAATCGTCATAAATAATCCCCTTTCCAACATGCCGCCCCCGGCTCAAGCCTCTGTTTTCTGCACAATCAGGTCATAGGTCCCATCCTCATTGTGAATCAGCTTCAGCACACGGTGCCCCTCTTCCTTAATACTGCGGGGCACATTCTGGACCGGCTCCCCGTCGTTCATATGAATGGAGAGAATGTCTCCTTCTTCCAGTTCCTCCAGGGCGACCTTGGCCTTGACAAAAGTCACCGGGCAGACAACATCCGTAATGTCGACAGTATCTGTAATCCTGAATTCCGCCATCATTTTCTCCTTTAATCAGCTGTTATAGGCATTGAGTACTTTCTCCGTAAAAGACTCCCATCCCAGGCGTTCCAGTGTTTTCGCAAACCGTTCTCCGGGCTGAGCGTTATCTGCGAAATAATCGATCGCAGCATCCGCGACGCGAAGGAGGGTCTCTCTGTCCCGGATTACGGGGAGGATTTCCCTGCCTTTTTGAATATCATTTCCAAAGGTCCCTCCAAAGGAGACCAGGAAACCTTCGCTGCCCTTCCAGGCACCGGTCGGACAGGCAGTCACGCAGCGGCCGCAGTGATTGCACTGGTCCGGGGCGACGCGGATTTCCCCGTCCGCGATCGTTATGGCGCCGCGCCGGCAGGCTTTTTCGCACACACCGCAGAAAATACAGTCTTCCCGGTTCCAGTCTATGACCATGCCACCCTTGACCCCGAGGTCGTTTTCCTCCGCCTTCAGGCAGTTGTTCTGGCATCCGGTCACGCCGAATTTGAACTTATGCGGGAGCTGGCGGCCGAAATAACGCCTGTCCAGTTCCTCTGCGATTTCCAGTGCGTCAATACATCCGCTCGGACAGCACCTGCCGCCCTGACAGGCTGTCACTGTGCGCACACGAGGTCCGCAGACGCCGGGCTGTACGCCCGACGCTGCCAGGAAATCCTTTACCTCGTCGATCTCTTCCAGTCGGATAAAGGGGATCTCCACCCCCTGGCGGCTTGTCAGATGCACATAGTTGTGTCCGAATTTCTCCGCCGCCTCCGCAATTGCTTTTAACTGCTGCACCGTGACGGTCCCGCCGACCACCCGCAGGCGCATGGAAAACATATCTTTTTGTTTCTGACGCATAAATCCGCCGGCTTTGAGTGCTGCATAATCCGCTGCCATTCTTTCCTCCTTACGCCTCTTAAAGGCGGTTTTAACTGAACACATAATTTACTGTGTTCTCATACATCAGCCTGTCTTCCTCGGGGCCGCCGGGGCGAAGGTCCAGGATCCTGCCTGCAGGGGAGACTGCTGCTCCGGCTGTTCCTGCCGTCTCATCCGGGGCAGGGGTCCTGCCTGCAGGGGAGGCCGAGGTGAGTTCCCGCAGACGCTCTTCGAACTCCGTCTGCCCCTGCGGGCATGCGACGACTGTAATGAGTCCTGCCTGCCGCAGAATATCGACGGCAAAGACAGCCTTGTCGATTTCCCTCTCCTGTGTAAACAGAACCGTCATGGTATGGAGCCCCTGTGTGATCATCTCCGTCTCAAATCCGGCCGCCGCTTCCGGTGTCTCCGCCAGGATGATGTAGGGAGTCTGTCCCAGCTTTCGGGCACGCATCTGCGGCGTGACATGTTCCTTTTTGTTTTCTTCAGATCCGTGGATCTCTTCGATCACGCCGCAGGCAGCAGTCGCATTGGTGACCCTGTCGATCAAAATGAGTTCCCCGAGGGTACGGTGTCCGGAAAACCGATCGAGAACTACCGGCGATGACAGTTCCAGTCGGCAGCGGGCAATCTCGTTTTTCTGCATGAAGACCGGGTGGCGCTGCTCTCCGGTATTGACATCCACTGTATAGAGGATCTCCGATACCTTACACGGAACAAGCCTGGTGCCGATCTTTGCCAGAAAATCGCGGCCTGACATTAGAATCCCGCTGTACATCCATAAAAGCGTGGCGTCAAACACCGAAGCCACAGGGACATTCGTATCTTTCACCAGAACGCAGCCCCGGGAGATGTCCACCTCTCTGGCCAGACGGAGCATGGCGGGCTGTCCCTGCACCGCCTCCTTTACCTCTTTGCAGCCCACATAGACGGCTTCGACAGGAGCCTGTTCGCCTCCCGGCAGAACCGTGATCAGATTTCCCGCAGAGATCCTCCCCGCCTCGATCTGTCCCTGAAAGCCGCGGAAAGTGTGATCCGGCCTGCAGACCCGCTGGACAGGCATATAGAAGCCCTCCTCTGCGAATCCGTCCACCTGCACTGTCTCCAGCCACTCCAGAAGGGGCGGTCCTGCATACCAGTCCATCAGGACGGATCTGCGGGTCACATTTTCGCCTTCTGTCGCGGAGACAGGGATGATCTGCACCTTCTCCAGCCCCAGGTTCCCGCAAAGATCCCTGACCTGGCCGGAGATTGACTCAAATATCTCCCGGCTGTACCCTGTCAGGTCCATTTTGTTGACAGCAAACACGAACTGACGGATCCCCATGAAGCTGCAGATCCGAGTGTGCCGCCTGGTCTGGGCCAGGACCCCTTTTGAGGCGTCGATCAGGATGACGGCCAGGTCCGCAAAGCTGGCGCCGACCGCCATGTTTCGGGTATATTCCTCATGTCCCGGAGTATCCGCTACAATGAAGCTCCTTTTCTCTGTCGTAAAATACCTGTAGGCAACATCAATGGTGATGCCCTGTTCCCGCTCCGCCATCAGACCGTCCAGGAGCAGGGAATAATCGATCTTCCCTCCGCGCGAGCCAACGCGGCTGTCCAGTTCCAGGGCTTTCTCCTGGTCTGCGTACAGAAGCTTGGTGTCGTATAAGATATGACCGATCAGGGTGGATTTTCCGTCATCCACACTCCCGCATGTGATAAATTTCAGCAAACTGTTCATAACTGCACCTGTCTTCGTCTTACCTGCTTTATCGCTTCTTTCCGATGATCGCTTCTTCCTGATGTCCACATGCTGCAGAAAGAAAATTTCATTGTGCGGTCATGCAGGCCGGAGCCGTCAAAAATATCCTTCGCGCTTGCGTTTTTCCATACTGGCTTCGCCGCCGTCGCGGTCGATCACCCGGCTGGTCCTCTCACTGGTTACGGCAGAAAGCGTTTCTTCGATGATGGCGTCCAGGGTATCCGCGTCCGACTCGATTCCGCCGGTGAGGGGATAGCAGCCCAGTGTCCGGAAGCGGATCTTTTTCTGCACGATTTCCTCTCCGGGAAACAGAGGCATGCGGTCATCGTCGACCATCAGGATGCTGCCGTCCCGGTAGATGACGGGCCGCTCCGCCGCATAATAGAGGGGAACGATCTCGATCTGTTCCTGCCGGATATACTGCCAGATATCTTTCTCGGTCCAGTTAGACAGAGGAAATACCCGGATACTCTCCCCTTTACGGATCCTGGTATTGTAGAGCTTCCACATTTCCGGACGCTGGTTTTTGGGATCCCAGGCCTGCTGTGCGTTGCGGAAAGAAAAAATCCTCTCCTTGGCGCGGGACTTCTCCTCGTCCCGGCGCCCTCCGCCGAAGGCTGCCGTAAACCCGTACTTTGAAAGCGCCTGCTTGAGGGCCTCCGTCTTCATGATATCTGTGTAGGAAGAACCGTGTTCAAAGGGGTTGATCCCCATACGGACACCCTCCTCATTGGTGTAGACCAGAAGGTCAAGTCCGTACTTCTGCATGGTGTAGTCGCGAAAAGCGATCATATCCTGGAATTTCCAGGTGGTGTCAATATGAAGAAACGGAAATGGCGGTTTCTCCGGCCAGAATGCCTTCAATGCAAGATGCAGCATGACAGAACTGTCTTTTCCGATCGAATACAGCATCACCGGCTTTTCGCATTCCGCAGCGACTTCGCGCAGAATGTAGATTGCCTCAGCCTCCAGCTTGTCAAGATGTGATGAGGTTTGCATAAATGTCTCCTGTATCTTCTAGTGTGCCGTCTCAATCATCAGTATCTGTTGGCGTCATTTCTGTCCACGGTAATCGTCACGGTTCTTTCAGGCTCCGCAGTGATTTCCGGACTCTCCGGAAGAGTGATCCCATCGCCGAAACCGTCTCCGCGATTTCGCCTTGAGGCCGCTCTTGCGAGCGGCATGTCGGGAAGCGTGATGATCCAGCGGGAAAATCTCCCTTCCTGCACGACACGCATCCTGCCTCCCCGCCCGCCGATATCCGCACCCAGGTAGTAGGTGATCGCACCCGCTCTGCAGGCTTTCAGGCAGGAGGCGCAGCCCCAGCACTCCTCCGGATGAGGAAGGAAAGCCGCCTCCCCCTGCCGGATCCGAATCAGATTTCCGGGGCAGATCTCTGCACAGGCACCACAGCAGATGCACCTGCCGGTGTCTATCATTACACTCATCGGTATCTCCTTTAGCTTATAGAAGCGGGGGTCATCCCCCACTGAGATAAATTCAAGGCACTTGCAGCGGACGGAAGATCATCCGAATCTCGCCGTCCTGCAGAACGGAATTGACAAACATGGCATACCGGTCATCCCGGGCCGGGTAATCTGTATGGATCCCGAACCCCGGCCATCGGGTCTCCCGGCGGGCCTGCAGGTGAGCGATCAAGGTCCTGCATACCTCCAGCCGGTCCAGCAGTTCATAAATGCGGTACAGGTCTTCCGCAGACGACACCGCAAGTGCTCCTGCCAGGTTTCTAAGCTGCAGGATCTTTTCCTTTGCAAGTCCCAGCCGGACAGTATTGTATTGATAACCCGTCCGGATCCCGCCGGCATATTCGTCCATGACTTTCTGCATGGCTTCTTCCAGCGCAAAGACATCGCTGCCTCTGCCTTCTCCTTTGGCTGCCGGCCTGACTCTGCTCTCATAGTCCGCAAAAAAGGCCTGCACCTGTCCGTCGATCGAATCCCATTGTACCTGCTGCAGGTCCGGAAGATCTTCCAGTATCGTCATGGCTGCGATCTTTCCCTCCGCCAGCGCGCCGGGGACGAATTTTTTTGGCGCGCCGCCGGCCGCATCTCCTGCCGCATAGAGTCCCCGGAGGGTAGTCCGGCGTCCTTCGTCCACCCAGAATCCGCTCCCGGTATGTCCGCCGACCACATAGGGCTCTGTACCCTCCACTTCTACATTGCATTTGGATGGCATCTCTCCGCTCTCGATCCAGTGCAGGGTCTGGGCGGGCGCCATATTCAGATAAGCCCGCAGCAGGTCCTCTTCCTGCTGTGGGGAGATTCCGCTGGTCCTGAGGAAGCAGGGCCCGCAGCCCTGGCGGTTTTCTTCGGTAACACCGTATGCCCTGCCTGAAGTGGACAGTCCGTATCTCTCTTCGAAAATCTCTCCGCGCGCGTTGATTTCCCGCGCTCCGACGCCCAGAGCAATGGTGCCTGTGGGGGCGATCGTGTCCTTGCATCGCTGCGCGACAAATCGCATCTCGAAGCTGGTCATCTCCGCGCCCGCCCGGATGCCCATGGCATAGCCCGCGCCGGTATTAAAGGGCGGATACCACATTTTGTGCCTGGAAAAGCCCGGATTGTTGGGGCGGTAGAGTCCTGCCGCTCCTCCGGTCGCGGCCAGCACGGCACGGGCAAGGATACCCCAGGCCGCCGATCCGTCTGCCGAAATACCCACAGCTCCGCAGACACGCTTTTCCCCGGATCCCGTTGTCAGAAGATCTGTCAGGATCACATGATTGAGGACCTTGACATCAGGATATCGGGCGATTTCCTCCGCCAGGAGGGGTTTGATGTTCTCTCCATTGATCCGGATATTATGCCTGCCGCGGGCGGCGTAGGAACCATCCGCGTTTTTCTGGATCACCAGCCCCATTTTTTCCAGGTCCTTCACGGCATCATGAAAGCCTTCGGCCATTGTCAGGACCAGATCATCCCGGACGATCTCCTCCGCGTCCCGGCGGACAAAAGACAGATAATCCTGCGGAGTCTGCCCTTCTCCCAGCCAGGCATTGAGCGCGTTTACGCCGGCGGCCAGACAGCCGGAGCGCTGAATATTTGCCTTTTCTGCCACCAGGATCTTTGTTCCCGGAGATTTCCTGGCAGCTGTGACCGCCGCATAGCATCCGGCAGTACCGCCCCCTATGATCAGGATGTCTGTCGTCAGCAGTTTCTTTTCCATATCCTTACGCCTCTAAAGATCTTGAGCAATGAGTCACGGGGACTGCCCTTCTGTGTCATGGGTGTCATGGGGACGGTCCTTCTGTGTCACAGGGACGTTTCTCCTTGTCAGTGGACGGTTCTCCTGACTTAAGACCTGTTACAGTGTGTCACGGGAATGGTTCTCCTGTATCACGGGAACGGTTCCCCTGTGTCACATGGACGATTCTCCTGACTTAAGACCTGTTACAGGAAGACGCTCTCTGTCCTTATGGACTGGTTGAAGACCAGGTCCACTTTGTCTTCCCGGACAATGAACATGCGATGCAGGAAAATATCCACCGTCTCCCCGATCCGGATCTCCGGATCATTAAAACTCCTCAGCACGGAGAGCAGGTTCCCGTGAATCCGCACCCGGATCTCCAGGCTGCTGCCCCGGAAGATGATGTCCTCCACGATGCCTTCCTCTGCGGATCTGGCAAACTGGACGCTCTCACCCTTTTTAAAGATGCTGATGAATTCCGGCCGGACGATTCCCACAGAATCCGGTCCGGCATACTCAAAAAACTGGAAGTCCCCGTAATTGGCGACAGGGACGGAAGTTCCGATAAAGCGTGCGACAAATGCCGTCGCAGGATGAGCATATAACTCTGCCGGCGTACCGGCCTGTTCCACTCGTCCCTGATTGGTGACAATAATGTCGTCTGCTACTTCAATCGCCTCGTCCTGGTCATGGGTGACGAAAATGCTGGTAATTCCGATCTGACTGATCATCTCCCGCAGCCAGGTTCGCAGTTCCAGGCGTACCTTTGCATCGATCGCCGCAAACGGTTCGTCGAGCAGGAGGATCTGCGGATCCGGCGCCAGTGCCCGCGCGAAAGCCACCCGCTGGCGCTGTCCGCCCGATAACTGGCTGGGATAGCGCTTTTCCAGTCCTTCGCAGCCTATGAGTTTCAAAAGTTCTGCCACTCTCTCCCGGATCTTCTCTTCCGGCGCCTTTTTTACCCGGAGCCCAAAAGCGATATTTTCAAATACGGTCATATACCGGAACAGGGCATAACTCTGAAAAACAAATCCGATCCCCCGCTCACTGCCGGGTACGTCATTGACGATCTTCCCGTCGATCAGGATCTGCCCGGAGTCCGGATGCTCCAGACCGGCGATCATTCTCAGGATGGTCGTCTTACCGCTGCCGGACGGTCCCAGCAGAGCTGCCAGTTTTCCCCTGGAAATACTGATATTGATATCTTTGGATGCCTGGAAATCACCGTAACTTTTGTTGATGTTCCGGAGTTCAACATATCCGTTCTTCTCATTCATTTTTTTACTCTTTATTGATATTTCTGTTACAGTTCACGCCCTCCGAGAGGAGGTGAACTGTAACATATTGCTCATTTGTGGATGTCCAGTTCCTTTTTCCCGCGGCGCTCGAGGAAGAGGCGGAGGATCAGAACCAGAACCGCCATGATCACCAGGATGGAGGACGCTGCAAAAGCACCTGTATAATCGTATCCCTGGTAAAGAAGTTCGATATAGAGCGGCAGTGTATTGGTCTTTCCTCTCAGATGCCCCGAAAGAACGGAGACCGCTCCGAATTCTCCCATTGCTCTCGCCGTGCAGAGAACGATCCCGTACAGGAGAGCCCATTTGATATGGGGAAATGTCACTCTTCGAAAGATGGTAAAAGTACCTGCCCCCATCAGAGCGGCAGCCTCTTCTTCGTCGGTCCCCTGGGCATTCAGAACAGGGATCAGCTCCCGGGATATAAAAGGAAAAGTGACAAAGATGGTCGCCAGAATGATTCCGGGAACGGCGAAGATAATCTGGATCCCTCTGCTGTCCAGAATCGGGTACAGAAAACTCTGGCGCCCGAAGGTAAGGACATAAATAAGGCCGGCAATGATCGGGGACACCGTGACGGGAAGATCAATGAAAGTGGAAATGATCTTCTTTCCCCGAAAGGCATACTTGGTCAGGCACCATGCGGCGGCAATCCCGAAGATTGTATTGACGGCGACTGCCCAGAGTGTGGCCTGCACTGTCAGCTGAATCGCCTTCACGGCGTATTTGTCCGTAATGGATGCCTTATAGACCTCTACTCCTTTGCCGAGCGCAGTCATCAGGATATAGACCAGCGGCAGGATCAGAAAGACCGCCAGAAAGAGAGTGACCAGAATGATCAGGATCCATTTCACCGGACCGGTGTTATTCCGCAATGTCATTTTGATATCACCTCCTCGCTTTTATGCCAGACCGCTGATACGGCGTGAGACCATGCTCTGCAGGACTGCATTTACCGAAAGAATCACGAAGGCGATGGCCAGCATGACAAGAGCTATGGAAGTCGCTGCCGCATAATCAAATTCCTGCAGTTCCGACATGATCAGAAGCGGGGCGATCTCCGTCTCATAGGGGGTGTTTCCGGCGATGAAGACGACACTTCCGTACTCCCCGATGCTCCTGGCAAACGCCAGTGTGAAGCCGGAGATCAGGGAGGGAAGAATCTCAGGAAAAATGACCCGCAGGAAGGTCGTCCGCCGATCCGCCCCCAGGATCATGGCAGCCTCCTCATATTGAATATCAATCTTTTCCAGAACCGGCTGCACGGAGCGGACCACAAAGGGGATGCCGATAAAGATCAGGGCAATGGTGATGCCCAGACGGGTATAGGCGATCCGGATCCCGAACCGGTCGAAGAAAATCTTTCCCACCCAGCCGTTCGTGGTCGTCAGGTGGGTCAGGGAAATGCCCGCCACTGCGGTCGGCAGTGCGAATGGCAGCTCAATGATGCCGTCAATGAGTTTTTTCCCCGGAAACTCATATCTCACGAGCACCCAGGCCATGATCAGACCCATGACAGTATTGACAGATGCCGCCGCAAGTGCCGTCGAGATGCTGACCCGGTAACCGGAAAGGACCCTCGGTCTTGTGATCGTGTAGAGGAATTCGGAGGGCGTCAGTTTCAGTGTAAAAACCACCAGTGAGCATAAAGGCAGCAGAACCACCAGGCTCAATATCGTGATCATCACACCAAAGCTCAGCCCGAATCCCGGAATAATGCTTCTGCTTTTACTTGCTTTCATTTTTTCATCTTTCCAGCCTGCCGCCGGTCAGGCCCCTTTATTGTTCATAAATCTGGTCGAAGTATGCGCCGTCTGAGAAATGCTTGCTGCGCGCCTGCGTCCAGCCGCCAAAATGGGTGATATCTGTCAGGACGATCTTGTCGTTGATCCAATGACCGTCCGCAGGAATCTCCGTAATGGTATTGGAGTCAGTCTCAAGGACAAATTCATCATAGATTTCCTTTGTACTGGGACGGTAGAAATTCTGGGCCTCAATGATCTGCGCCTCATCGGAATACAGATAGTTCAGGTATTCCGCGGCAGCTTCCTCTGTCCCGTGCTTCCTGGTGACCTCGTCGACGACAGCGACCGTGGGCTGGCACAGGATCGAGACGGAGGGAACGACGATCTCATACTCTCCGGGATACTCCTTCAGAGAAAGGAAAGCCTCATTCTCCCATGCCAGGAGAACATCTCCCTGTCCGTTTTCCACAAACGAGGTTGTGGCACCTCTCGCTCCGGAATCCAGCACAACGACATTCCCGTACAGTTTGCGGATCGATTCGAGGATCTCCTCTTCGCTCTGCCCCTGCTGCTCAAAGAAATACCAGGCAGCCAGATAATTCCACATCGCCCCTCCCGAGGTCTTCGGATTGGGGGTGATCACTCCAACATCTTCGCGGATCAGATCACTCCAGTCATAGATCTTTTTCGGATTGCCGCTTCTCACAAGGAATACGATCGTTGATGTATAGGGGGAACTGTCCACAGGGAATTCCGAGATAAAGCCGTCGTCGATCAGGCCTGCGTCCGCTACCACCTGCACGTCTCCTTCCAGGGCCAGAGTAACGACATCCGCCTCCAGACCGTTGGAGACCTCCAGCGCCTGTTTCCCGGATCCGCCATGAGACTGCGTCACCTCGACTTTCCGGCCGGTCAGTTCCTCATAATATTGCTCGAAGATCTGATTGTAGGCAGCATAGAGTTCGCGGGTTGGATCATAAGACACATTCGTCAGTTCGATCACTTCCCCCTGACCGCCTGCTGTCTGCGTATCATTTCCGGCGTCTCCTGTGCCGGTACTGCCGCCTGCGGAACTGCCTGCCGCGGTCCCGCCGGAGGAGGATCCGCCGCAGCCTGCAAGCGCCCCGGCTGTCACCAGCACTGCCAGAAAGACGGCCGCGGCTCTTTTAAATACGCCGTATTCCGGCTTTCCTGCTCCGGGCCTGCTGTTTTCCTTTAATCTGACTTCTCTGTTACCATTCCTGTGTGGATATTGTTCTGTTCTCATTTTTCTTCCTTTCACATTCAAGACTCGCTCTATCCCGGTGCTTCTGCATGGCATTTGAAACTCAAAAAGATCCTGCTCCTCTGCTGCTTCTCTATGGTATTTGAAACACTTTTTTACGAAGACACCCGGCTCCTGCTTCATTTTTGAGCATAAAAACAGCGGGGCATACTATAACGCTCCCGCTTCCGCATACAAATCTGTTCCTGCCCTCTTTTTTGTCAGGTCAACAGTTTTTTGTGCACATTCGAAACGAAACCGCTTTAATCTTAGTAAACTTTCCAGAACAGCAGCGACACATTCCCATATCAGACATACACATATTTCTCATCATTCTCACCTTTTTCCAGGTCCTTTAATTTTCTTTCAGCCGGCAAAATAAAATCTATTTAACTATCGGTTTAGTAGGCTTAAAAAAATGTAACATATCTTTTCCACAAAAGCAATTCCCTCATTAAGCTGCCTTTCCCATATCCTGTTATCGGAAAAACAGATAACTGTGTTTGCCCCATTTCGTACTGTACACGCCCCCTCGAAGGGCGTGTACAAGTAACGTTGCGCATTACTGTAACATTGCGCGCGGATAATCAAAAAAGCCGCCCTATTCTCCTATTGACCAAGTATGGGAATAGGTGTATAGTTACACATCGAATTTGAGCAGCAAATTGAGAAGGAGTATTTGCTCATGGCACAGGAGATAACAATTGAAGAACTGGAGCGAATTACAGGCCCGAAGCGAGTCATCGACATTCGCAGCCGGGAGGCGTTTGAAAAGGGAACATTTCCATTTGCCGAAAGCATCCCTTTAGAGGAACTGAAGCCGGAGATCATTGCGGCTGATACCACGATGCCGGTATATCTTTTCTGCCATACCGGAAGGCTGTCGATGGATGTTGCGGATGATTTGGAAGATTTGGGCTGTGAGGCTTACAGTGTAAAGGGCGGCTACCACAGCTATTTGAGACGCCAGTTAAAGCGCATGATGGCCAGCGGGGAAGAAATGACTGCGCGACGCGAAAGGGCGGAACGCAGCCTCATCAAAAAATATCGAAAGCAGCTCTGGACGCCCTTTATAAAGGCGCTGAAAGAGTATCACCTGATTGAAGACGGAGACCGTATTGCAGTCTGCATTTCCGGCGGTAAGGATTCCATGCTGATGGCAAAGCTGTTTCAGGAGTTGCTGCGCCACGGCAAACGGAATTTTGAAGCTGTTTTCCTTGTGATGAACCCGGGCTATAACGAACTGAACTACAGTGCGGTTGTTGAAAACGCGAAACTGCTGGGGATTCCGATCGAGGTGTTCCGCACGGAAATCTTTGATATCGTCGCAGAGCAGAGCAGTTCGCCCTGCTATCTCTGTGCCCGAATGCGCAGAGGCTCACTGTACAGCAAGGCGAAAGAACTGGGGTGCAACAAGATCGCCCTGGGGCACCATTATGATGATGTGATTGAGACCATCCTGATGGGAATGCTCTATGGCGCGCAGATTCAGACCATGATGCCCAAGCTCCACAGCACCAATTTTGACGGTATGGAACTGATCCGTCCCATGTATCTGATCCGGGAAAAGGATATCATTCGCTGGCGGGATTATAATGATCTGCATTTTATCCAATGTGCCTGTCGTTTGACAGAGAGCTGCGCTTCCTGCGGCGGCACAGAGCAGGGTTCCAAACGGGGTGCGGTCAAGGACTTGATCCGCACACTTACAGCGCAAAACCCGCAGATAGAGAAAAACATCTTCCGGAGCGTGGAAAATGTAAATCTGGATACGGTGATTGCGTACAAGCAGGGCCGTACCCGGCATCATTTTTTGGACAGTTATGTATAGGGACGGCAATTGAGAAGACCACAGCGAGGCCTCCGAAAAAGGTTCTGACTTTATCCGACTAAGTTAAGAAGTTTGAGCGTCTGGGCTTTTCCTGTGAGTCGATCCGATACGATGACTACATGCTCAAACCGATGACTATCTTTTGGGGATCCGGAAGGATCGACGATTGAACTACACAAGTGAGAATAATATATCCGGAGGTAAGATATAATGGAAATGAAGGAATTACAGCAGGTTGTTAATCCAATCTACACAACGGCAAAGGGAACAGTACTTATGCTGGCAGGGGCAAGAGACAAGGATGCCATTGCGTTGCTTCCATACCTTGATATTAGAGAAATTCAAAGAGGAAATGATGCTGTGCCTGCAGAGATACAGAAATGCTACATGATCGGACAGAAGGCGCGGTATGAACTGCATAATAAGGCATCACTCGAAAGTGGTAAGCCAAATATTGTTGATCTGCCTTCGGGTTATTCTCCCCGTGGCTTTAGAATTGCTGCTGCAGGTAAAAAGTACTTTGGTTTTGACCTTCCAATTGTCATTGACGCTATGAAGCCTGCGACAGATAAAACCATGACAGAAGAACAGCGTGCTCTCGCTGAGTATCACGCTGTTGATGCTACAAATTATCAATCCATGAAAGCTGCTCTGGGGGATGCAAAAGGAGAGCTGTGCATAGTTACAGAAGGTCTTCTTGGGTACTTGTCCGAACCGGAGCTTATCAGTCTCTGCCAGGCAGTCCACCACCTTTTATCTGAATATGGAGGTTGCTGGATCACAGCTGATTGTTCCATTCTCCAAATATACACACTGACGTTTGCAACTGTTCTCAAAGGAGACGCAGCGGCATTTTTATCACAAATGAAGGGTTTCGCCAGCAATATGGCTGATGTAGATTTCTACAAAAACAGTATGTTCCAGAATGGAACAAATGGGGCAATACGGTTCTTAAATGAACAGGGATTCAACGTTAAAACAGAAAGTGTTGATCGTTATATTCCGGATATTCCTGGAGTTGACACCGACATGATGAGGGAGCTTCGTGAAGCATATAGAGTTATGGAAGTTTTCACGATGACCGTAGAGAAGAAAACGAAGAAGGCAATTGATAAAGACCTGCCATTTGCCATTGAATCAAGCTGTGTTAATGGGGTGTTTACAGCGTCTGTTCAGGGCCGAATGGATACAATTACTGCTCCGGAACTGTTGAACAAGTTCCAGGAGGCAGGCGACGGAATCAAGGAAATAAGGATTGATGTAAGTCGGATGGCTTATGTGTCATCTGCTGGCCTTCGTGTCCTTCTTATGATGTATAAGTCGCTGGAGGATAAAAGCCGGTTCAAGATGACAGGTGTCAGTGAAGAGGTTCGGGAGATTATGGAGATCACCGGGTTCAATCAGTTCCTGCTGTAAAGATACGGTTTCAGGAAGACGAAGGCAATTCATGGTGACAGCGATCAAGTTGTTGAAAAGATGGGTGAAGCCTGCGGCTATGGATTTGATGATTCCGCAAACGCTGAAACGCTTGTTGTCATAGCGTTCTACTGTATCGTCTGTATTATCATGAAAAGCGTCATATAATTTCTTTGCTGATTCGGGCTGCGCCTGATCAAGTACCGGAAATTTTGTAGCCTCAGCCCGAATTATCTTTGACATGGGTGGATATTCGGTAAACACAGGACGCTCTTTGCTTTGCTCCATCACCGAATTCCTTCTTCCAGCCATTTTTTAAGATCAGTGTATATCTTCTCGACAGTTTCCGGGCGATCTCTGCCTGCCAGTTCCTGATTTGCTCCATGAACCTGACCGAGATCATATGATCCGACAGACAAACCACTTCTCACAGAAATCAGGTTGTTCACATCGACTACTGAGTTTATGTGGTACAGATCATCACCGCGGCGAACTCGGCGAACCAAGGATTCAGATGATACTCTGTACCTGCCGGGGTTTCTGCCAAAAGCCTTATAAGCAGCACGGCTACCCTTAATGCCGGGGATCTCGCTCCATTCTTTTCCTTCAATTCCGCTTCTCACCTGCGGCAGAACTTCCGTATTCATATAATCCCAGAAATGATCATCTGACGCTTTCACATCTGCATGGAAGCGTCAGAGCCCAAGTCGGATCTCCGAATATACGCTGAACAGATCTTTGTCAATAGATACATCGTACACCATTTGTATAATCTCCTCACTAAATCACGAGTAGTCGCGCTAACATCTAAACCACAGCCACAACCTGCTGTTATCCAAATCACTAACTCAACCCTGTGACATCTAAATCGCCTACTCAACCCTCCGACCGGAGCGATCGATATGTTCTGATAGAGCGATTATTGCGGTCATTTTCACTCTCCGCCGCTGACGGCCTGATGCCCGAAAAGCCCGGAAATACGGCACTTTTTCGGCGGTCAGTCCTTAGCGCGTGACATCAATACTACGGTCTCGACGTGTGCATTTTTGTCCAAACCATCTCATCTCATTGGAATAACTGCTCACCGGTTATTACATTCTGAAACACAGAGGCATATTTTCCGTTTGAAAACCCATTTGCAGTAATAAGAGTCATATGGATAGCCTTCCTGGGCTGAGTCTCTTTCTGAAATATGCTCAGCCTGTTCATAAGCTTTCCGTATTCAACTTTGTCAACTTCAAAGGCATCATCTGTAAATTTCATCTCGCACAGATTAATAACACCATCTTTACGATCAATTAAGAGATCGATCTGAGCTCCCTGCTCCGACGTCTCACTTCTCCATGCATATTCCATAGTATCTACGCCGGCAATCCCAAGTGCTGCCTTGATTTCAGGAACATGGTTCACACAGCAGATCTCAAAGGCATTTCCTCTCCATGCATTGTAGGAAGGAGAATGTATGTATTCCATCCAGGAGCTTTGTTTCCCTGATCCCTGAAATCTCAGACTGAATAATACAAATGGATCAACAAGTTGGAAATAAGCTCCATTCGACGGTTTGGTATAATTCGTGTATCTTCTGATAAATCCGCACTGTTCGAGTTCCTGCAGATTTTCGGTCAGGACTGACCCGCCTCCGATTGCCCCCACTTCCGTTAATTCCTGCCTCGTTTTACCGCTTTTCGACTCAGCAAGAGTTTTAATAATTGCCATATGCTTTTCCGGCTTTTTAAATAGAGAATAGAACAGTTCAGTGTATTCGTCTTTCAGATCGCCATATGGCTTAAACATAAGTTCATCTATATTTTGCGCGAGAGAAAGGCGGGAATCAATTAAATTCAGATAATAAGGAATACCGCCAAAAACCATATAGCACTCTATCATCTGTGCCCTTGTCATAATGATATCGTTGTATTCCAGAAGTTCCTTACACTCCTTCAGCGTGAAAGGAAGAAGCCTGATCCGCCTGGTAACACGATTATGAAAACCTTTCCGCTCCTTCAGCATATGCTTTATTATCCATGACGCGGCTGATCCACAGACGATCAGTAAAAGATCCTCCTGAGAAGATGCCCAGCTGTTCCAAAAATACTCAATACCACTTCTAAAATCTGATCTGGCCGTATTCATCCACGGAAGCTCATCCAGGAAAACAACTCTTCTGTTACTCACCGGATCCCTGTAAATATCCTTTGTTTCAAGGAGTGCCCGCAGACGGGCAAAAGCTTCAAACCAATCCGCCGGAGCCTTTTTCTCCGTACAGCCATACGCCTGCAGACTTGCATGGAAGGCTTTTAACTGGCCTTTCGTTTTCTCGTCAGAAAGACCCGTTGCATAAAAAGAGAATTGTCCGTTGAAGTATTCTTTAATAAGAAATGTTTTTCCCACGCGGCGTCTTCCATAAACCACAACAAATTCCGGTCGTTTTGATGAAAGACACTTTGAAAGAACATCTTTTTCCCGGTTTCTTCCTATTATTTTCATATTTATCACCATCGGCCTATAAATCGCCAAACAAGCACTTATATTCAATATTTTGGCGATTTATAGCTATTATAGCCACCATATTCCGCCATTTTCTTACACAATATCAGGGCTCTCCTATCTTGTCAACAATATTCGGTGCAGTGATAACAGAATATGCATGGCTTTAGTGAAGCAGAAGAAGTTCTGGACAAGTTCCCGCAACGGATAAACGAGGGTTTCCATCACGCCGGGCACGATCTGCTCACGGTGACGGAACCCCCAGTATTTCAGGCTTTTTCAGGCCTATAAGCTCAAGAATGTGTTAGTAGACAAACGGTCTCGACATGTGCATTTTGTCCAAACCACTAATCTGCTGCCTGACGGTTTTATATATACTCTATTGGAAGGGCAATCAGATTTTCTCTGAGATACGTTTTCTTATTAATAAGA
>CACYTU010000044.1 GCA_902777355.1 uncultured Lachnospiraceae bacterium
CGGCGGCACACAGAGACTTCCCCGCCTGACCAACAAGAAGATCGCGAAAGAGCTCATCTTCGGCGCTGATATCATGATCGGTGCAGAGGAAGCTATGCGAATCGGCCTTGTAAACCATGTCTATCCTCAGGATCAGCTCATGGCAGAGGCTAAGAAGCTTGCCGGCCACTTTATGAAGAGTTCTCCTTACAGCGTCGCTCTGGCTAAGCAGTGCATCAATGTCGGTCTTGATGTTGACCTCGATGCAGGCCTGAAGCTTGAGGCCAATATGTTCGGTCTGTCCTTCGCAACACATGACAAGAAGGAAGGCATGACTGCATTCCTTGAGAAGAGGAAAGAGAAAAACTTCCTCGGAAAGTAATTTCCGAAGGCAGGATTTCCTGATTCAGGGCTCACGTCCGTATCCCCGGCTGAAGCAGCGGGTGCCGCGTGGGGATGAATAAAATTTGAGCAGATATATCCATAAAAATATGGACTGCGTGATCTACGCCGCCGCAGGAATGCCTGCAAGCGCCTGCGGCGGTTTTTTCATAAGCTGTGCGGCTGTACACGAATTATTGAACGGGTGAATCATAATTACAGGCAGTTTTTTTTATTCTCAATAATTGCCGGTTTGGTTCATGCCTGTAGTTGTGATCCGCATTGCAGATTTATATGAATAAGATTTGGAGGAGTATTTAGCAATGTCAGTTAAACCTATTATCAGCGCAGCGGAAGCCGCAAAGTTTGTACAGGATGGCATGACTTTTACCACATCCGGTTTCGTCGCATGCGAGATGCCCGAGTCCCTGAGCAAAGCTCTGGAGAAGAGTTTCCTTGAGACCGGTCATCCCCGTGATCTGACTCTTTTCTATGCAGCGGCACAGGGCAATCGTGACGGCAGCGGCGCTGACCACTTCGCACACGAAGGCATGCTCAAGAGAGTCATCGGCGGTCACTACAATATGGTTCCCGAGCTGGGCAAGCTGATCTTTGCCAACAAGCTGGAAGCCTACAACCTGCCTCAGGGTACACTGTCCGAGCTCTGCCGCGACATCGCTGCTCACAAAGTAGGCACCATCACCCACGTCGGCATGAACACCTTCTGTGATCCCCGTCTTCAGGGCGGCAAGCTCAATGACATTACCAAGGAAGATATCGTAGAGCTCGTCAACATCGGCGGCGAGGAGAGACTGCTCTACAAAGCATTCCCGATCCAGGTCGGCTTTATCCGCGGTACCTTCGCAGATGAACACGGTAACGTGACGCTGGAGCGTGAGTGCTGCACCAACGAGGCAACATCTCTCGCAGCAGCTGTCCACAACAGCGGCGGCAAGGTCATTGTCCAGGTTGAGAAAGTTGTCGAGTCCGGCAATCTGGACCCCCGCCTTGTCAAGATCCCCGGCATCTATGTCGACGCGATCTGTGTTGCAGAGTGCGAAGAAGATCAGGCGCAGTGCCAGGGCACACCCGGCTTCGATCCCAGCATGAACGGCGACATCCGCATCCCTCTGGGCGCAATTCCTGCTCCCAAGCTCAGCGCCAAGAAGATCATGGGCCGCCGTGCAGCTATGGAGCTGGAAGCGGACAAGGTCGTCAACCTGGGCATCGGCGCTCCCGAATTCGTCTCTGCAGTTGCGAATGAAGAAGGCATCGGCGACTACATGACCCTGACCGTTGAGGCAGGCCCCATCGGCGGCGTTCCTCAGGGCGGCAACAAGTTCGGCGGCTCCATCAACGTCGAGGCGATCCTGGATCAGCCTTATCAGTTCGACTTCTACGATGGCGGCGGTGTTGACCTTGCCTTCCTGGGTCTTGCAGAGTGCGACAAGCACGGCAATATCAATGTTTCCAAGTTTGGTCCCCGTCTTGCAGGCTGCGGCGGATTCATCAACATCACTCAGAACGCGAAGAAGGTCTTCTTCATCGGTACCTTCACGGCCGGCGGCCTGAAGGAGCACTGTGAAGACGGCAAGCTGATCATCGATCAGGAAGGCCGCCAGAAGAAGCTCATCGACACAGTCGAGCAGATCACTTTCTCCGGCGAGTATGCCAACAAGACCGGTCAGCCCGTTATGTACATCACAGAGCGCGCTGTCTTCAAGCTCGAGAAAGACGGCATCCATCTCATTGAGATCGCGCCCGGCATCGACCTGCAGACCCAGATTCTCGACATGATGGACTTCAAGCCTATCATTCCCGAGGGCGGTCCCAAGCTTATGGATGAGCGCATCTTCCGCGATGAGCCCATGGGCCTCAAATAATTGACGGTCTTCAGACCGCGCCTGCGCAGGCCTTTTAGGGATTTCCGCCCATTGACGGCGGCTGTCCCCGGCAGGGCTTAAGCGCAATGTTCATAGCCACAAATATGCCGGGAACCTGTACGGACAGGTTTCCCGGCATGATTGCGGATACAGGCAGATACAGGCAGGGATATACTGGATCTGTCAAGCAGGTAATAATGCATACAAAACTTAGGGCTATGCTTATTGCCGCAAATATTTTTATGTGCTGACATGGCAGTTCCTGCGGATATTCGGGATATCATGCCTCTTTGGGCAGGGCTGAGCCGTGTTTTACTCTGAAGGGGCAGGGTGCCTTCTGCTGTCAAAATATGCAGAAGCCGGCTTGGGATTTACCGGGTCAGCATATGAAAGGGTTTTACAAGTAATGTTACAGATGTTTATGGAAAGGAGTAATTATGGATTTCAAGTTTACTGAAGAGCAGCTGAAGATTCAGCAGATGGCAGCGGATTTTGCTAAAAATGAGCTGGCTCCCACAATTCTTGAGCGCGATGAGAAGGGCGAGTTCCCCACCGAGCTGTTTAAGAAATACGGCAAGACCGGCGCCTATGGTCTTCCTTATCCCAAGGAAGTGGGCGGTCTTGGCGGCAGCTATATGAGCTATGCTCTGTCCGTCATGGAGCTCTCCAAAGTTGATGCGGCATTCGGCATCATCTATTCTGTTGATACTTCTCTGTATGGCGGCTCCATCATGAATTCTTCCGCTCCCATCGAGATCAAGAAGAAATTCCTCGAGCCCATCACTTATGGTGAGAAGATCGGTTCCTTCGGTCTGACCGAGCCCGGCGCAGGCTCCGATGCTGCAGGCTGCAAGACTGTCGCTGTCCAGGACGGAGATGAGTGGGTGATCAACGGTTCCAAGTGCTTCAACACCAACGGCCCCGTTGCTGATTTCACTGTCATCTACGCTCTGACCGATCCAGCTCTGGGAACCAAGGGCATGGCTGCTTTCGTAGTCGAGAAGGGCACACCCGGATTCACCGTCGGCCGTGTTGAGAACAAGATGGGTATCCGTCAGGCACAGGTCTCCGAGATGCATCTGGAGAACGTCCGTGTTCCCGCTGAGCAGATGATCGCAAAGCCCGGCGAAGGCTTCAAGCTTGCTATGAAGACTCTTGACGGCGGCCGTATCGGCGTTGCTGCACAGGGTCTTGGTATTGCCAAGGGCGCTTTCGAGGCAACTGTCGCTTACATGAAGCAGCGTGAGCAGTTCGGCAAGCCCATCTGCAAGAACCAGTTCCTTGCGTTCAAGATGGCTGAGCTCGCTACCCAGATCAAGTCCGCTGAGCTTCTTCTCTACAATGCAGTCGCTGCGCATGACACCGGCCGCTACACCATCGAAGCTGCTATGGCCAAGCTCGCCTGCACAGATGCCGCTATGGAAATGACCACATGGGCAACCCAGTTCATGGGCGGCAACGGCTTCATGAAAGAGTACCATGTTGAGCGCATGATGCGTGATGCCAAGATTACACAGATCTACGAAGGCACCAACGAGATTCAGAAGCTCATCATCTCCGGTTCTCTGTTCCGCTGATCCGGTCAGGAGTCCGGCGTTTTCAGGTATTTAAAACAGGGTAAAACCACCAACGACTTCGGGGGGAATATCGGATGAAAGCCATGAATCTTGCTGACATGATCATCATGTTTGTGGGTTTCTACTTTCTGGTTTCAACAGCCATGATGAAGATTCACGGCAGGGTCAACCGCATGCTGATCAGCAAAAAGTATGACCCCGAAAAGGCCAGAGACCTTCCGGGTTTTATCTCCTGTACGTATGTGCCGAACATAGCCGTCGGTATCATCACCATGGCTGCAGGACTGACGCATTATGTAGCTGCGGATGTCCTGGGCAGGACACAGATCGGCACTTTCATTTACATTGCCTATATCCTGTCCTATGTGGTCTATGCCGTTTTCCTGGCAAAGGCCCAGAAAAAGTACCTCTCTCCTCTTTGAGTCCGGCCCGGGACACTGAGTCCGATCCGAGACACTTTGGGAGAATGGCAGACCTTTCGTTGAAGGACTGCTGCTGAGGGAAAAATGAATAATGACAGGATTTTTATGCGGGCTGCCTGCCTGTCATAAAAAGTGGTGACCTGACGAGGCCGCCGTCCCGGTTTTTTGGGGCGGCGGCCTCTTTTTACGTGCGCCCGGCGGCGGACACAGGCCGGCCATGCTGTGGTTTCGGATCCGTTTCTTACCCCGCCGGTGTTAATATATTGTTTCCGACCCGTTTCTGCTCCCGCCGGTGCAAGATATTGTTTCTGACCCGTTTCTTACTCCGTCGCTGCAAGATATTGTATCTGCCCCCGCCAGTGTAATATATTTGTATCATGTGCGAAATTATGATACACTTTGCGAAGACAAAGAACAGCACCCGGTAACCGGTTTATTCTTTATTGAGCAAGACCCTCCGGCGGGTTCTGAATATCGCATAACCGGTTAAAAAAAGGCGGAAAAATGGATCTGCGGGTCTTCTGAAGACAGCAGAAATAAGGCGGCAGAAGAAGGGAATATGCCTGTTCCTGCATAGACCGCCTATATCACAGATGACAATATGCTGTGCTGTTCCTTTGCATATGGTTTTCGATTTCCGGCACAGGAAAATGATTACAGACGTCACCGGACCGAAACCGTAAAAGATATGGAGGAAAAGAAATGATAAAATTGTATGACGGCGGCATTTATCTTGTGAACGGTAAAGAAATCGTTCCGGCGGCAGAAGCAGAGAAAGTCACTCAGCTGACCGGCACAAAACCCTGTCCCGAAGAAGCGGCGAAGGGAACGATCGCGTATTCGATCATGAAGTCTCATAATATTTCAGGAAATATGGACCATCTGCAGATCAGGTTTGACTCGATGGCTTCCCACGATATCACTTTTGTAGGCATCGTTCAGACAGCCCGCGCATCGGGAATGGAAAAATTCCCTCTTCCCTATGTGCTCACCAACTGCCACAACTCTCTGTGCGCGGTCGGCGGCACGATCAACGAGGATGACCACATGTTCGGCCTGAGTGCCGCGAAGAAATACGGCGGAATCTACGTTCCCCCGCACATTGCCGTCATCCATCAGTATATGCGTGAAGCCATGGCAGGCTGCGGAAAGATGATCCTGGGTTCTGACTCGCACACCCGTTACGGCGCGCTCGGCACCATGGCCATCGGAGAAGGCGGCGGCGAGCTTGGCAAGCAGCTGCTCAGAGACACTTACGACGTGGCTTATCCCGGCGTGGTCGCAGTCTATCTGGACGGGAAACCGGCACCTTATGTGGGTCCTCAGGATATCGCTCTGGCCATCATCAGCGCAGTTTTCAAGAACGGCTATGTGAAAAATAAGGTGATGGAATTTGTGGGTCCCGGTGTCTCCTCCATGGATACGGACTACAGAAACGGCGTCGATGTCATGACCACAGAGACCACCTGCCTGTCCTCCGTATGGAGAACGGATGAGGACACAAAGGCCTATCTGACCGCTCACGGCCGTCCGGAGGATTACAGGGAACTGAATCCAGCTGATGTCACTTATTATGACGGCTGTGTCTATGTGGACCTCAGCTCTGTCAAGCCCATGATCGCGCTTCCTTTCCACCCCAGCAACGCCTTCACTATCGATGAAGTGAACGCCAACCTGGAAGATCTGCTCCATGAAGTGGAAATCGAGGCGGAGCGCATTGCCAACGGCAGGGCGAAATACACTCTTATGGACAAGATCAAAGACGGAAAGCTTCAGGTACAGCAGGGCATCATCGCAGGCTGCGCTGGCGGCAATTACAGCAATATCGTGGAGGCGGCCAATATGCTGCGCGGCAGGACCTGCGGCAATGGTGAGTTTTCTCTGGATGTATATCCCTCCTCTCAGCCGGTCTTCATAGACCTTGCCAGAAAGGGCTATGTCGCGGACCTCATGGCGGCAGGCGCTATCGTCAAGACAGCTTTCTGCGGCCCCTGCTTCGGCGCGGGCGACACACCCATGCACAACGGTCTGTCCATCCGTCACACGACCAGAAACTTCCCCAACCGCGAAGGTTCCAAGCCCGGAAACGGCCAGATGGCTGCTGCGGCCCTTATGGACGCCAGGTCCATCGCGGCCAGCGCGGCCAACGGCGGCATCCTTACTTCCGCGGAAGAGTACGATGTCTGGGGCAATGTTCCCGCGCATGATTTCGATGACACTGTCTACAGGGCGCGTGTCTATCAGGGATGGGGCAAGGCCGATCCCGCTGTCGAACTCTTCGACGGCCCCAACATTAAGCCCTGGCCTGAGATGGAGCCCCTTGCTGACAATATCCTGCTCAAGGTATGTTCCAAGATACTGGACGAGGTCACTACAACCGATGAGCTGATTCCCTCCGGCGAGACATCTTCCTTCCGCTCCAACCCTCTGGGCCTGGCGGAGTTCACTCTCTCCAGAAGGGACCCCGAGTATGTCGGAAGATCCAAGGAAGTTGACCAGACAGAGCGCTGGCGCGCGGCAGGCAAAAACGCCGCTGAGAAGGATCCGGCTCTGCAGGCTGTATATGAGGTCATCCACACCATTCCCGGATCTGAAAATGTCGACATCCAGCAGATTGAGATCGGATCCATGGTCTATGCCAACAAGCCCGGCGACGGAAGCGCCCGTGAGCAGGCTGCATCCTGCCAGCGCGTGATCGGCGGCCTGGCCAATATCACACAGGAGTACGCGACCAAGAGATATCGTTCCAATGTCATGAACTGGGGCATGATCCCCTTCCACCTCAAGGGTCAGCCCGATGCCTTCGAGATCGGCGATTATATCTATGTGCCCGGTATCCGCGGCATTATGGACGGAGATCTCTCCGACATCAAGGCTTATGTCATCAAGGATGGAAAAGCTCTGCAGATCGATCTCTATATTCAGGACATGACCGAAAATGAGAGAGAAATCGTCAAGGCGGGCTGCCTGATCAATTTCAACCGCAACCGCACCAGGGGCTGACTGTGAAGAGACTGCGGCTTCCGCCTGACCGCAATGAATATGTAAAATGAACAAGTGCGGAACAAAACGGAAAAATATCCATAAGTTCCGCACTTTTTTGCTCCATCCCTGTATGCTGCCACAGAAAGGAAATAAGTATAGATGTATAAAATAATCACCTGTGACCTGGACGAAACTTTACTGTGCATGGACAGAACTATCAGCAAAAGAAATATAGAAGCGATCCACGCAGCGATGGAGAAAGGTGTAAAGTTTGTCTGTGCCTCCGGCAGAGGATATATGTCTTTTCAGAATACATTGCAGGAGATCGGTCTGTATGATCTGCCGGACCAGTATTCGATTTCTTTTAACGGCAGCGCGATCACAGAGAATCGGGGAAACCGCGTGCTCTATCTGGAAGGTATTTCCTGGGAACTGGCCAACGCGCTCTACCTGAAGGGTGTGGAGTACGGACTCTGTATGCATATTTATACGCAGGACACTGTGTATATATATAAGCTCAATGAGGACGAGAGAAAATTCCTTGAGAACCGGATGGACTATATCCTGGTGGATGACCCTGACCTGTCTTTTCTAAGGGACCAGCAGATCATCAAGGTGCTCTATGAATATAACGACCATAAGGGATATGAGTATCTCAATGAGATCGAGAAAAGGGTGGCGCACATCACAGGAGACTGTGAGGTGAGCTATTCCAGCGGCCGGTATCTGGAGTTCAACAAGGCGGGCGTCAGCAAGGGAGCAGGGCTTGAGCGGCTTGCGCAGATCCTGGGTGTAGACATGAAGGACACACTGGCGATCGGAGATAATGTCAATGATATCACCATGATCCGCGCCGCGGGGCTCGGAGCCGCGGTCGGGAACGTCTTCGAGGGAATCCGGGGCGAGTGTGACTACGTGGCTGAGGCCACCAATGACGAAGGAGGCGTGGGAGAGATCATCGAAAAATTTGTGCTCTCATGAATTGATTGAAATTGCGTGCAGGTCTGCCGCAGGGCTTAAAGCCAGGATTCATGGCCGGACCGGCGGCAGCGGCATCAAGGTTACGATTATTTATTTTTGAGAACAGTTGACAAGCGTTGATGATGTGAGGTTTTGACAGAAAGGAGGACCGCACATGAGAGAATGGACCAGGGAAGAGAAGTACCGTTATCTGAAAGATCCTCAGGAACTCGGAGAACTCTATAAAAAGGTCTCCTCTTCAGTGTACCGGCAGCACTTTCACAATCAGGCAGTGACCGGCCTGATGAACGACCCGAACGGATTTGTCTGGCACGACAATCGCTGGCATCTTTTCTATCAGTGGTGCCCCTGGGGTGCAGTCCATGGCCTCAAGCACTGGTATCACATTATTTCCAAAGATCTGATCACATGGAAGAATCTCGGCGTCTGCCTCCTGCCCGATCAGGAGGACGGCTATGACAACAAGGGCGTCTATTCCGGTTCCGCCATGCCGATCGGGGATAAGATTTATCTGTATTATACAGGAAATCACCGCGATGCCGACTGGACCCGCCATGCCTACACCTGCCTGGCCCGTCTGGGCAACGACGGCTGGCCGGAAAAATATCCACTGCCTCTTTTCGGTGCCAATCCCGATTACACCGAGCATCAGCGCGATCCCAAGATTATCCGCATTCCCGGCAAAGACAAGTATTATATGATCATCGGAGCGCAGACAAAGGACAAGCGGGGATGCATTCTCGTCTACTCCTCCGAAGACCTTCAGCATGGCTGGATGTTTGAGGGCGAACTCAAGGTGCCGGGATTCGAGTCTTTCGGCGATATGTGGGAGTGCCCTTCGATCGAGCATCTCGGCGGTCAGGACGTACTGCTTCTGTGTCCCCAGCACCTGACCCTTCCCGGACGGGGACAGAGCCAGAACCACAACGGATACATTCTGGGACATATGGACTGGGACACCCTGACCTTTACGCCTGACGGCGCCTTCCACGTCCTGGACTTCGGCTTCGATTCCTATGCGGCAGCCTGCGCCAATAACCTGCAGGACGTCGACAAGGCCATCCTGATCGCCTGGATGGGAGTTCCGGATGTCGAATATCCCACCGATGAAGAAGACTGGGCAGGCTGCCTGACCCTTCCCCGCGAACTCAAAGTCCGCGGCCGCCGCCTGATCCAGCAGCCCCTTCCTGAACTCAAAAAGCTGCGCGAGGAAAAAATAGCGCTCACCCCCAATGAGGCGGGATGCTTCGTGCTTCCTGTTGCTGCCGAGGTGGAGCTTGACTGCAGAAAAGGAGATGTCCGTCTGGATATGTTTACCGACAAAGACGGCAAAGGCGGCCTCTTCATTGATTACAATGAAGAAAAGAAGGAAATCACCGTGGACCGCAGCGGAATGCATATCCGCTTCAACCAGTCCGAGGGAGAGAGCCGGACAAGGCCTCTGGAAAACGGACTCCACCACCTGCGCATTTTTATTGACAGCAGCTCCATTGAAATTTTTGTCAATGACGGTGACGCGGTATTCACCTCCCGCATCTTCCCCGATGCGGACGAACATTTCTTCAAGGTGCAGGGCGATACCTTCAACCGCATGTGGACGCTCAAAGACGCGGTCAAGGACAGCTTCCTGATCTGACCAACAGATTTCAGCTTCATTTGTCAGCAGCAGAGGTAAGCTATAGATTAAGCTGTAGACCTGAGCTATAGATTTGAGCTATAGATTTGAGCCACAGATTTGAACGGCGGATTCGAATAGACAGATCTGACCGGTGGGATCTGATTGGTGCATCCCGGGCTTCTGATTCTGCAGGCGGATCTGAGTGCAGAGGGCATATGGCAGAAAAAGAAAAATGACTGTTAAATGACTGTTTAATGAAGAGACAGGCACTGTGCCGCGCCTGATGAGGCACAGTGCCTGTCCTTTTATCGCAGTGCAGCCGTAAGGTATCTTTCGCCTGATGGCGAACGGCAGTCCGCTGGAGGACGGAGGACGGCATGACAGCCTATACCCTGTTATGAGACAGCCCGCGCAATGCAGTTTGCCTTGCCGAATGTAAAAATAGTGGAAATTGTCAGGATATAAAGTTATACTTGTAACTGTATGGAAATCTTTAGACATGAAAAGTTCGGGCAGCGCTGCACCTGCTGCGGGTCCGGATTTTGTATGTGTGATCAGCTGACTGCTTTTAATCTGCGGGATTACCTGACATACCTGCAGGGATGACAGTCCGGAGGATTTATAAATGGATAAGAACGAGACAGAAATGAGCGAGATCAGTTTCAGCGATCTGGAAGAGGTAACAGGCGGAAGCGGCGGAACAGACTATTTATCCGGACCGCTTCAGAAAGGCCGCGGCAATGTGCGTGATACAGAGACCAGCGCCCGGCAGTATGCACCGTCCATGAGTGCCGGATCCAATGATCTGCCGGCAGATGAGCTGCGTGCCGTTACAGCCTCTGGTTTGAATGGCATGGGAATGTTCTGCCCCAGATGCGGGCGGACCACGATCCATTCAAGCTTCAGCGGCGGCCGGATGAAATGTGATAAATGCGGGCTCATGCACTAGACATGATTGTGCACTGCCGCTAATCGGCACTGCTCCGGCAGGGCGGCACTGCCACAGACCGGCGCTGCCACAGATCGGCACTGCCCCTGACCATGCACTGCCCCCGCTGCCAGGTGCTGACCGCTCCTGTCCGGGCTGCGCGATTATATCTAATGAGAACAGCTCACGGACATATTTGATTCATTTAAATACAGCCGCGCATGAAAGAGGCACGGCACTTAAATTAGACAGACTTTTTTTTTCAGGAGGATTTTTACGATATGGGTGATGAGAAGAAGATTATGCTTTCCGGTATTCAGCCGAGCGGAGATCTGCATCTGGGAAATTATCTCGGAGCGATCAAAAACTGGGCGGACCGTGTGAACGAGTACGACTGTTATTATTTTATGGCTGATATGCATACGATCACGGTCAGGCAGGACCCGAAAGAACTGCGCCGCCGCTCGCTGGAGATGCTGGCGATCTATATCGCCTGCGGACTGGACCCCGAAAAGAACACTCTTTTTCTTCAGTCCCATGTTCCTGCCCACGCACAGCTGGGCTGGGTCCTTGACTGCTACACAATGTTCGGTGAGCTCACCAGGATGACTCAGTTCAAGGACAAATCAGATAAGCACAAGGATAATATCAACGCGGGCCTCTTTACCTATCCCTCGCTGATGGCGGCTGACATCCTACTGTATCAGCCCCACTATGTCCCTGTCGGCGAAGACCAGAAACAGCATGTCGAATTGTGCAGGAATATTGCCAACCGCTTCAACAATATTTACGGTGAGGTCTTCCGTGTTCCGGAACCTTTTATCAGCAAAGTGGGTGCCCGCATCTACGGCCTGACGACCCCGGGACAGAAGATGTCCAAGTCGGTCCCCCAGGGCTGTGTTTTCCTCATGGACGAACCCAATGTGATCATGAAGAAATTCAAGAGGGCTATCACGGATTCCGACACAGAGAACTGCGTGCGCTACGACAGGGAGAACAAGCCGGGCGTCGCCAATCTCATGAATATCTACGCCACCATTACCGGCAAGTCCTTCGAAGAGATTGAGCGTGAGTTTGAGGGAGTCGGATATGGAGTGTTTAAACCCGCCGTCGGTGAGGCGGTCCTGGATACCCTCACACCGATCAGGGAGGAGGCAAAGCGGCTGATCGCGGACAAGGCCTATCTTGATTCCGTTTACAGAGAGGGCGCTCAGAAAGCTTCCTACATTGCCAACAAGACTCTTCGCAAGGTGTATAAAAAGATCGGTTTTTACCAGTTGAAATAAGCAGGAACGACAGGTATGAAAAAAGTAATGAATATCGTGATTGGCGGAATTGAAAACAAGATTTTCAATGTCTTTCTAGTCACGATGATTCTTGTTGCCGCTTCTTTTCTCGCGGTCATCGGAGTTCAGTCCTCGAAGCTGAGAAGAGTTGCGGCAGAGGCCAACGAAAAACAGAAACAGGCAATCACGGAAACAGCTTCCATGACTATGCAGAGTGTCATTAATGACACCCTGGGAAATGATGTTCAGCTCAAGGCTGTCGCGGCAGAGGACGTCTTCAGGGAAGTGAAGAGACAGGTGGAAATGACTGCCCAGTATGCCGAAGTTTTATACAGCAGTCCCGAGAAATATGAACGGATTGAAGTGAAGGCTCCGGATGCTGCAAATGACGGAAAAACATCTGTCCAGCTGCTGTGCGAGGAGGGGGTGGATCTGACGGATCCCGAAATCCTCTCTGAAATCGGCCTGCTGGGCAATATGTCGGATATGCTGAAGAATTTTTATTCCAACAGCAGAATCAACTCATGTTTTATTGCATCTGCCAATGGATTTTGCATTTTTGCGGATGAGCGGTCAGCCGCGAAGACCGGTGAAAACCAGGATGTGAAGTATTTTCCTGTCCGGCAGCGTCCCTGGTACAAGGGCGCGGCTGAATCGGACGGAATATACTTTTCAGACGTCGAGAGGGACACGTTTACGGACAATATCGGCATAGTCTGTTCGATTCCGGTCTATGTGGACGGGAAGCTTGCGGCGGTCGCCGGAGCCGACCTTTTCCTGGAAGAACTGGCGGAAGCTGTTGAGAGCTCCAGTCAGGAAGGAAGATTTATCACTGTCATCAACCAGGAAGGGCATGTTATCTTTTCTCCTCAGAAAGAAGGGATTTTCCGTGTCAGGACGGCTGATTCCGCGGAAGATCTGAGAAATACGGATAACAAAGAACTCTCTTCCTTTATCAGGGATGCTCTCAGCAGATCGACAGACCTGGAGACAGTCACGATAGACGGAAAAGAGTACTATATGGCGGGGGCCAGTCTCGATACGGTAGGATGGGCTCTTGTATCCGTTGTTGACAAGGAAATGACCGAGATCCCCCAGAAAATGATGGAAAAAGAACTGGAGGACATTTCCGCCGAGGCGACGATAACCTACAGGAAGAGCCTTTCTAACGCCACGAGGACCCTGGTCATCCTTCTTCTGATCCTGTTCGCTCTCGGGGCTGTAAGCGCTTCCATTCTGGGCAAGAGAATCGTCAGGCCGCTGGCCATCATGACACACAAGATATCCTCCCTGAGCGGGACCAATCCTTTGTTCACCATGGAAGACACCTTCCGTACCGGTGACGAGGTGCAGGTACTGGCGGAGTCCTTCGCCAAGCTTTCCAGGCGGACAGTCAACTATGTGGAGCAGATCACTAAGATCACTGCCGAAAAGGAGAGGATCGGAACCGAACTGGGCATGGCGACTGACATTCAGGCCAGCCAGCTTCCAAGCATTTTTCCCCCTTTTCCGGACCGTCGGGAATTTGAAATCTACGCTTCTATGAATCCGGCCAAGGAAGTAGGCGGAGATTTCTATGATTTCTTCCTGGTGGATGATCAGCACATGGCCATGGTCATGGCGGATGTCTCCGGTAAGGGTGTGCCTGCGGCTCTCTTTATGATGATCGCAAAAATACTGATCAAAAACCGCGTCCTGAACGGGGACAGCCCGGCTGTTGTCCTGTCCAAAGTCAATGACCAGCTGCTGGAGGGCAATGACGCGAAAATGTTTGTCACGGTCTGGCTGGGGATCATCGATCTTGCCACCGGAAAAGGCATTGCTGCCAACGCCGGCCACGAACATCCTGTAGTCTGCCGCAAGGGCGGACAATATGAGATGGTAAAATACCGCCATTCTCCTGCCGTCGGTGTGATCGAAAAGGTAAGGTTCAGGGAGCATGAATTCGAGATGCAGCCGGGAGACAGTCTGTTTGTCTATACAGACGGCGTTCCGGAAGCTGAAAACGCCTCCCAGGAACTGTTCGGTACTGACAGGATGCTGCAGGCTTTGAACAAAGACCCGGCAGCATCGCCAAAGAATGTCCTCGGTAATGTAATGGAAGGAATCAGTGCATTTGTAAAGGATGCCACACAGTTTGATGATATTACAATGCTGTGTATGAAATATAATGGCCGGCCCGGCAGCGAGGAGTATCATATGAAAGAGTTGGTTATTGAGGCCAGAAAAGAGAATCTGGGAAAAGTTCTTGCCTTTGTGGATGAACAGATGGAAGAGAGCGGCTGCTCCATGAAAGACCAGATGCAGATGGATCTTTCTGTGGAGGAACTCTTTATCAATGTTGCCAGCTATGCTTATGCTCCGGGAACCGGAGATGTGACGATCAGGGTCGAGACAAAGGAAGAACCCCGCCGTATCTCCATCACGCTCTCAGACCGTGGCATGCCCTACAATCCTCTCGAAAAAGAGGATCCGGATGTAACCCTCTCCGCAGAAGAAAGGAAGATCGGCGGACTCGGTATCTATATGGTCAAAAAGAGTGTGGACGATATTCATTATGAATATAAGTACGGGCAGAATATCATTACTATTGAAAAGAACCTGTGAACCCGGATCCGTGTGACAAACAGGAGCCTGACGAAGAAGCGGGCGCGCGAAACAAAAAAGAGCCTGACCAAGAGGAGGGCGGAAGATGAACGAAAATAACAATTTATTCAGAGAAAAAAGCATGGAGAGACTGGCTTCACCTGAGCAGCTCAATGATTATCTCCGTGTGACAAATCCCTCTACATGGATCGTGATGACTTCTGTGATCATTCTTCTGGTCTCACTGATCCTGTGGAGCAGTTTCGCTGTCATAGAAAGCTATGTGTCCGGCATCGGGAAAGCGGAAAACGGTGTTTTGTCGATAACATTCGAAGATCAGAAAGCTGCCGGCATTGTCGAAGAAGGCATGACCGTATCCGTCGGTGAAGTGCGGACGGTGGTCACTTCGGTCGGACGGGATGAACATGGTCAGATCATTGCTGCTGCCAATGCCGGTGTTCCCGACGGAATCTATGATGTCAAAGTAGGCTATCGCCAGACAAAGATCATTCAGCTTCTGATCAACTGACAGGCACACGAGCATATTTACCGGGCATATTTTACAGAGCATTTTTGCAGAGTATTTTTACAGAGCAATTTTTTACATAGTATTTTCAAAGAACATTTTTCACAGAACATTTTTGACAGAGCGTTTTTGACAGAGCGTTTTTGACAGAGCATTTTTGACAGAGGATTTTACAGAGTATTTTTACAAAGGAGCTGTTTTGAGCAGTAAAAATATACAGCCTGTACACAAGGGCAGGGCAAAAGTGCCGGTTGTCATGCAGCTGGAGGCACTTGAATGCGGAGCGGCCTGCCTGGCAATGATCCTGGCCTATTATCGCAAATGGGTTCCTCTGGAGCAGGTCCGAATAGACTGCGGCGTTTCCAGGGACGGGTCCAACGCGAAAAATATACTTATGGCAGCCAGAAACCATGGAATGAATGCGGGCGGCTACAAAATGGAGCCGGAGGCTCTGCGCGAGAAGGGGACTTTTCCCTGCATCATTCACTGGAATTTCAACCACTTCGTGGTCTGCTGCGGATTCAAGGGAAAATACGCTTATCTGAACGATCCGGCAAGAGGAAGCGTCAAGGTTACGATGAAAGAATTTGACGAGGCATTTACCGGAATCTGTCTGATGATCACGCCATCCGAGAATTTCGTGCCGGGAGGAAAGAAAAAGAGCACACTGGACTTTGCGGCAAGAAGACTCAGGGGAGCCGGAGCGGCTGTCGCCTTCGTCGTTCTGACGACTCTGATCACTTACCTCTTCGGGATCATAAACCCGGGCTTTACCCGTTTCTTCATGGATCGCCTGCTGACCGGTGAAAACCGGAATCTGCTGATGCCTTTTGTTGTGCTGATGACGGCCGTGGGAGTCGTTCAGATCATCGTCAGCGCTGCCCAGTATATCTATTCACTGAAGATTAATGGCAAGATGTCTGTGATCGGAAACAGCACATTTATGTGGAAGGTCCTCAAGCTTCCCATGGAGTTCTACTCGCAGCGTATGGCCGGAGACATCCAGCTGCGGCAGGGTACCAACGCCGAAATAGCTACGGTGCTGGTGGATACACTGACTCCGCTTGCCTTGAATGCAGTCATGATGATCGTCTATCTTGTGTTCATGCTGCGCTTCAGTGTCCTTCTGACACTGGTGGGCATCTCCACAGTCGTGATCAACGCATTTGCGGCCAAGATCATCAGTGATCAGCGGATCAACGTCACCCGGGTTCAGATGCGCGATGAAGGAAAACTGGCTTCCGCAACTATATCCGGCATACAGATGGCAGAGACGATCAAGGCCAGCGGCGCGGAATACGGGTACTTTGCCAAATGGGCAGGATATCAGGCTTCTGTCAGCGCCCAGGAAGTCCAGGCCGCGAAGATAGACGCCTATTACGGGGTGATTCCCGCATTCTTTGCTGTCATCGCGGATAATGTCGTTCTGGTTGTCGGCATCTTCCTGACAATGCAGGGAAAGTTTTCCCTGGGTTCCATACTTCTCTTCCAGGGATTTATGAGCGGCTTTATGGAGCCTGCTTCAACCATCATAAGCGCCGGCCAGACGATTCAGGAGATGCGGACAGAGATGGAGCGTGTCGAGGATGTCATGCAGTATCCCGACGATGATTTATATAAAGATGACCCTCTAGACCCGGAGAAGGACTATGAAAAGCTCAAGGGAAATGTGGAACTCAGAAATGTCACATTCGGCTATTCCAGGCTGGGAGATCCCCTGATTGAGGATTTCTCGATGTCAATGAAAACCGGAAGCCGGGTCGCTTTCGTTGGAGCCTCGGGCTGCGGCAAGAGCACTCTGTCCAAACTGATTTCCGGCATGTACAAGCCCTGGAGCGGAGAGATTCTCTTTGACGGCAAACCCATTGATGAAATTGACCGGAGTGTTTTCAGGGGTTCGCTTGCGGTCGTGGACCAGGATATTATTCTGTTTGAAGACTCTATTTCCGATAATATCAAGATGTGGGACGAGACCATTGAAGACTTCGAGGTGATCATGGCTGCCAGAGATGCGCAGATTCATGATGATATCATACAGAGAAAAGACGGATATCATGGAAAACTGACCGAAGGCGGAAAAGACCTTTCCGGTGGACAGAGACAGAGGCTGGAGATCGCGCGTGTTCTGGCACAGGATCCTTCCATCATTATCATGGACGAAGCGACGAGCGCCCTGGACGCCAAAACGGAATATGAGCTCGTGAAAGCCGTAAAAGACAGGGGAATCACATGTATTGTCATTGCGCACCGTCTGTCTACGATCAGGGATTGTGATGAGATCATCGTGATGGACCACGGTGAAGTAATCGAGAGAGGTACACATGAAGAATTGTATGCCAAAGGCGGTTACTATACCGAACTCATCTCTAACGACTGAGGAAAGGAGGCATCGGATTGGGATGGTTTGACAACCAGATCAGGCAGAGAAAACAGAGCGACCAGGACCGGTTCGAGGATTCAATCCTGCGGATGGCCTCAGTGGTCGTTGGAAACAGATATGGAGACTCGCTGGCAGACGGCAGGATCATCACTAAACACGCGATTGACGATATCCTGAAATATTATCACTGCAAGCCCGTGGATATTCCCGAGTCACTTAAAGAGCCGGAGGAACAGCTGGAATACGCACTTCGTCCTTACGGACTGATGTACAGAGTCGTCGAACTCAAGGAAAACTGGTTTAAGGACGGCTTCGGACCGGTCATAGCCTTCAGGGAAGAAGACGGAGTTCCCGTAGCTCTTTTCCCGAAAGAACTGGTTGGATATTATTTCCGGGACAGCAGCGGCAAAAAGATTACTGTAAACAAAAAAAACATGAAGGAATTCGGCAGGGAAGCGATCTGCTTTTACAGACCGCTTCCTCTCCGCTCGATTGGGATTCCGGATCTTCTGCTTTTCCTCAAGAACTGCGTGAACATAGGAGATCTGATCATAGTCTTCGGCTTCAACCTGCTCAGCACTTTGGTGGGACTCCTGATGCCGGGCATCACGAAGATAATGGCCGGATTTGTCCTGGAGAGCGGGAAGCCGTCACTTTTGTGGGGAACGGCAGTGTTTATGCTCTGCGTAGCTGTCTCCACAAGGCTCATAGAGATAGTGGACATGATGGCAGGGACGCGCCTTGAGATCAAGACGTCCATACCGGTGGATTCCGCCATGATGATGCGCATCATGAGCCTTCCGGCTTCTTTCTTCAAGAAATACAGCGCCGGTGAGCTGTCGAGCCGAAGCCAGGCTGTCAATCAGCTCTGCTCTTTGATGATGGGAACGGCACTCTCTACCGGTCTTACCGCGTTTACGTCACTTTTGTATGTTACGAAGATCTTTCAATATACACCTGCACTGACGGTACCTGCTGTTGTCGTCGTAGCCGCGACCGTCGTGATGATGATCCTGACTTCCCTGGTGCAGATCAAAAGGTCCAGGGATATGATGGAGTGCAATGTCAAGGAGAGCGGACTTACTTATGCCCTCATAAGCGGAGTACAGAAGATCAAACTGGCGGGAGCAGAGAAGAGAGCTTTTGCCAAATGGGCTGATACTTATTCAAAGGGCGCGGCCCTGACCTACAATCCTCCCATGTTTATCAAGATTAACTCGACGATCCAGACAGCGATCACTCTTGCGGGAACGATTGTGATTTATTACACCGCTGTCATGAGCCGGGTGTCTCCCGCGGAGTATCTGGCATTCAACGCCGCCTACGGCATGCTGATGGGTGCCTTTACTTCCATGGCGGGCACGGTCCTGCAGGTTGCTCAGATCAAGCCGGTCCTGGAAATGGCAGAACCTTTCCTGAAGGCGGAACCCGAGATATCTGACGGAAGAGAGATTCTGACCAGGCTGTCGGGAGCTATCGAACTCAACAATGTCTATTTCCGCTATAACGAAGACATGCCCTATGTGGTCGACGGGCTCAGCCTGAAGATCCGTCAGGGCGAATATGTCGCGATCGTGGGAAAGACCGGCTGTGGAAAGAGTACCCTGGTGCGTCTGCTTCTCGGCTTTGAAAAGCCCGAGAAAGGTGCCATCTACTACGATGGAAAAGATATCAACAAGGTCGATCTTCGCTCTCTGCGGCGCAGGATCGGAACAGTTACCCAGGACGGCGGGCTGTTCCAGGGTGATATCTATTCCAATATCGTGATCTCTGCCCCGCATCTGACCTTGGACGATGCCTGGAAGGCAGCCGAGATGGCCGGCATAGCCGATGACATCAGAGCAATGCCCATGGGCATGCAGACACTGATCAGCGAGGGCCAGGGAGGCATTTCCGGAGGACAGAAACAGAGAATCATGATCGCACGTGCGATCGCTCCCAATCCAAAGATCCTGATCTTCGACGAGGCGACCAGCGCCCTGGACAACAAGACCCAGAGACAGGTGGCGGAAGCCCTGGACAGCCTGAAGTGTACCAGGATCGTTATTGCCCACCGTCTCAGCACCATCAAAAACTGTGACCGGATCCTGGTCCTGAATGAGGGAAAGATTCTGGAAGAGGGAACCTATGAGCAATTGATCGACAAGAACGGATACTTTGCACAATTAGTGGAAAGACAGCGTCTGGATGTTTGATTTTTTTAAAATATCTGGTATATTAATAAAACAGTGATGAAAACGGCTGCAATTGCAGGGCCCGCCCGTTATTTGCAGACATCGATATTACATGAAAATGAATCAGGAGGTACATTTTTACTATGCTTAACATCAATAAGAAGCTGGAAGGTGAGAAACTTACAATAAGCCTGGAAGGAAGACTTGACACGACGACTTCCCCCGAACTTGAGACAGAACTTCATAACTCTCTGGATGGAGTCAAGGAGCTGGTCTTTGATTTTAAGGATCTCGCTTATATTTCTTCCGCAGGACTTCGTGTACTGCTTTCTGCCCAGAAGACTATGAACAAGCAGGGCAGCATGAAGATCTGTAATGTCAACTCCGATATCATGGAGATCTTTGATGTGACAGGTTTCGTTGATATTCTGGTTATCGAGCAGTAATAAAACGTTACATGGCAGGGACCAGTTTCTGCTCCGGCTATGACTTCTTTTTATATGATATAAGATATGACTGTTTTCTCCGTGAAGACGGTTTATGATAATATGCCCTTTTGGGGAAAATACAATAAAAAACAGCAGGAACCGCACTGACAGGGCGGATCCTGCTGCTTTTTTATGACACGGCCCGCATAATGTATTTTCCGCCTTGCGACGGACGCGGGTCAGATCTTTTCGATCTGTTCCCTCACGAAAGCACGTGTCTGCTTTTCAATCTCCAGGATCTCTTCAAGGGAAGGATCCGGACGCACAGTGTGGGCATCCATGGCAGATTCGATCAGCCTGTACAGGTCGAGGAACTCGATCCGGTCTTTCATGAACCAGGACACAGCTTCTTCGTTGGCGGCGTTGAAGACTGTGGGAAGGCTGCCGCCTGCGTGACCTGCGCGGTAGGCCAGGGGAAGTCCCCGGAAGGTATCAGTATCCGGACGCAGAAAGTCAATTTTTCCCAGTTCAAAGAGATCGACGGGCGGTATATCCAGAGGCAGACGGTCCGGATATGTCAGAGCGTACTGGATCGGAAGCCTCATATCCGGCATGGCCAGCTGTGCCATGACGGTGCCGTCGACAAATGCCACCGCGGAATGAACAATGCTTTTGGGCTGGACCACGACGGTGATGTCGTCCACATCCACGTCGAAAAGCCATTTGGCTTCCAGCACCTCCAGCCCCTTGTTGACCAGGCTGGCGGAGTCGATGGTCACTTTCGCCCCCATATCCCAATTGGGGTTTTTGAGTGCGTCTGCCGCGTGCATTCCTTTGAGATCAGCTGTCTTCCTGCCACGGAAAGTGCCTCCGGAGCAGGTCAGCAGGATCCGGGAGATACGCCTGGAAGGCTCGCCGTTCAGACACTGGAAAATGGCACTGTGCTCGCTGTCGACCGGCAGAATGGGCACGCCGGCCTTTTTCGCGGCGGGCATGATCAGGTGGCCGGCAGTCACCAGAGTTTCCTTGTTGGCAAGGGCTATGGTCTTCCCGGCAGCAATCGCTGCAAGAGTGGGACGGATCCCGATCATGCCCACTACGGCGTTAAGGAAAATATCCCCTTCCTCCAGCGAGGCGAGCCTGAGAAGCCCGTCCATGCCGCAGACGATCTCTACATTCAGGTCCGCGGTCCGGACACGCAGGTCCGACGCAGCCTCCTCAGACCACATACAGACAATACCGGGATGGAATTCCCTGATCTGGGCCTCCATTGCGGCAGTGTTCCTGCCCGCCGCCAGGGCGGAAATCTGAAACAGGTCGGGATAAGCCCGCACTACGTCGAGGGTCTGGGTTCCTATGGAACCTGTTGAACCGAGGAGAATCAGTTTTTTCATTATTAATCACATCCTTTTGTATTATTCTTCATGCCCCAGGACTCGTGGATGAGTCTTGAATGAATCCCGGATTTACAGGTTGATTATTTAAGCGGTGGTTTTTTTATGCCGGACACAAAGCAGTGCAAGTATCGTCAATGATGCCGGTGCCGCGATGCCCCGGATCTGCAGGATGGCAGATTCCTGACAAACTAATTATACAAATAAAACAGAAAAAAGGACAGCACTTTGGATCAGAGCGTGGCGGAATTCTCCGGGCACTTCTTCGGATATGTCAGAAGTACATTTCCCCCCGAAGCCCGCTCGAAAGGAGTGTATTTCTTTCACCTTGCCCCATAAAAATTGCAGATTGTATAGTGGGGTTGATTTATTATCCGACTTGAGGCGGACGCGGGCGTTTTTTACCCGGTGCTGACGTGATTGAAAAGGACGAAAAACTGCGAAAAGAAAACTGCGAAAATTGCGATATAAAGAATGAAACTATTGAGAGATAAGAAGTCAAATGCTATACTTTTAGAGTTGCAGCGGGATTTTTTTAGATAAATTGATACTTCTATATGACAAAGGATCAAGACAAAGAATCAAGACAAAGGATCAGGACAAAGAATCATGAAAAACATGACAAAGATTCATGATAAACAATCATAATAAAGAATCATAAGATGTAAAGGTCAAAAGCCAGGAAAAGGCTCTGAGTCTCGTCAATATGCACATACAACCGCAGGACCATTGCGCAGCTCCGAAGGAGATGTTGCGTGCC
>CACYTU010000045.1 GCA_902777355.1 uncultured Lachnospiraceae bacterium
CTTTCAAGATGCCGTCATATCTTTTAAAGCAAGGGGTGCCCTGCCAGGTGTTGCGCTGAAATCTTACACTTGACAAAAGGTCACTTCATATCAGTAACGAAATACGCACATTTGAGTTCATATATCTTAATTCGAGGTTGTGTTTTTAAAATGAACGTTATATAATGTAGTGTGATTATTAAAAACCTGCCGAGGAGGGAGTCATATAATGTTCAATTCTATTAAACGCCTTGCCGCTTCGCTTCTGATCGCGGTTCTGCTGGTAGGTAGTTTTTCTCTCACCAGCGCGGAAGCAGCTCTGGCAAAACCTGCTAATGCCCATTTTGTCAGGTGGAACAACAAACAGTTCACATCCTGCAGAATAGGCTGGAACAAAGTAAAAAACGCAGACGGATACGAAATCAAGTGGACTTATACCGACAGGAGTCACTATAAGCATACTTATCAGTATTATATCTACAATGTACTCGATATCAATGGTCTCTCCAACGAAAATGTCTATCAGGTTCAGGTAAGGGCTATCAAGCTTAACTCCAAAAACAAGCCTTCAGGTTACAGCCCCTGGTCCAACTACGTATTCATCACCCCCTGGCCCCGCAATCTTAGCGGCCGGCTCTCGGGCAGCCACAATGTCAAGATCAAATGGAACAAGATCAGCGGCTGCAGCGGGTATAATATCCTGCTGACAACGAATCCTTACGGCAGCTGGCGCTGGAATCAGTACACCGCCGAGAAAGCCACTGCCACTTCCTGCAAGATCAAGAAGTACCAGAAGAGCAACCTCAAAAAATATACGAACTACTATGTCCGGGTTATGACGAGGCTGAAACGCAACGGACACTACCTCTCAAATCCCGCCCCGGGTGCAGGATACTATTCGGGGACTTTCTATATTTATAAAACTTATACCTACAACTAAGACCGGTTACCACATATTTTCCGGAAATGACCAGAGCCGGTTAATCCGGAGATAAAGAAAGTATATGCGGCAGGATGCAGATTCAGAACATCCTGCCGCATTTTTCCGCCCCGGCGGCACATAAAAACGGAGAACAAACTATGATTAAATCCACCCGCAGTACTGCTGCCCGCTCCTCTTTCGAGCCGGACCTCTCCTCCATCCGGATCATCCGCAGTTCCAGACGCACACTGTCGCTGCAGGTCCGGCCTGACGGTCAGGTGATCGTAAGAGCCCCTCACCATGTCACCCTGCAGGAAATTTCCTCTTTTGTGAGGAAAAACAGCAGCTGGCTGCAGAAGCACCTGGAAAAAGCCGAAAAAGAAAAAGAGCTGAACGCGGCATCGCCGGTTCAGCCTCTCACAATGGAAGATATTCAAAAGCTGGCAGACGAAGCGCTCCGGGTAATACCCGGACGCGTTGCCCACTATGCCTCTCTGGTCGGAGTGACATACGGAAGGATCACCGTGCGAAACCAGAAGACCCGGTGGGGAAGCTGTTCCTCAAAAGGAAACCTCAATTTCAACTGTCTGCTCATGCTGGCCCCGCCTGAGATCCTGGACTATGTAGTCGTCCACGAACTCTGCCACAGAAAGCAGATGAACCATTCCCCTAAATTCTGGGCTGAAGTGGCCGCGGTCATCCCCGATTATAAAACTCGTGAAAAGTGGCTCAAGACAGAGGGAACCCGGATCATGCGCCGCATGACCGGCTGAATGTTTCCCGGCTCATCCACCCGCTCAATAATCACTTCAATCCCTTCACTCAGCAATCACTTCAGTCTCCCACTCAGTGATCACTTCAGTCCCCCACTCAGTGATCACTTCAGTCCCCCCACTCAGTGATCACTTCATCCGCTGTGCGGACAATCTCCTCCCAGTCCTCACAGTAGGGATCATAAACACCGACTGTATGGAAACCCGCCTTTTTGGCTGTCCGGATCGCGAGTCCGGCGTCTTCATAGACAGCGGTCTCGTCGGGACGGGCGCCCATTCTGCGGGCGGCCTCCAGAAAAGCATCAGGCCTGTCTTTTCCGTGGCCGACTTCTTCACAGCTCAGCGCAAAAGAAAAAAGGTTCCATATGCCCAGACGTTCCAGGCACAGTCTGACCAGGGGAGAGGCAGTCGCACTCACAATGCAGAGTGTCGCTCCGTTCTCACGCATCTTTTCCAGTGATTCCCTGACCCCCTTTTTCAGAGGGATGTCTCTCTCGTAGTGGCCTCGCATCACATCTGCCAGCTGCTCCTGAATCTGAGCAGGTTCTTCGGGAAGATTAAACTGTTCCTTCAGGAAGGCACAGGCCTCGGGCATTATCATTGTCTTGATCCGTGCCATCAGGTCGTCAAAATTCCCTTCTATTCCCTTTGAATTCAAATAGTCCGGACTCAGTCTGTTCCAGTAAGGCATGGAATCTATGATTGTCCCGTCCATGTCCAGGATGCAGTATTTTTTATTACCCAAACGTGTATTTCCTCCGCAATAGTCCGGGGAAGGTCCCCGTTTTTCAGCGCACCCCGGCGGACATCTCACTGTCCGGCCGGGGTGCAGCCCTCCGAAGACAAAGTCTTTCTTGCTTTTCTTGTCTTTCTTCTCTATCTTTTCTTTCTCTTTTTAAGATCTGTACTTTTGGATCACTTCCGTCACGCGGGGAATGATCTGTGACGTTCGGGAGACAACACCCTCCTGGAAGCTGTATAATTCACCGGGATTGTTCGGGTAGGCTTCCAGGGCCCATTCGACTTTGGCTCCCGCATAGTAGAGGATACATCCGTTTTCCAGTGCCGAGACAAAGGCCAGAATGCAGAGATCCAGGTCACGGCTGCGGCAGTAGTCCTGGAGTCTTGCGTGGATATCCAGAGGATCCTCCCTGTATGCCCTGATATCAGATACATTGACACGGCCGAAAACGACACGGATTCCTGCGATGTCGCGGAAGATCATGTCATGGCTTATCATTTCGTCGACCATCTTGTCGCGCACCTCTGTATCCATGGAGAACATTTCCTCCGCGAACTCATTCAGGCGCAGATCCGCCATAGCAGCCAGAATATTGGCGGTCTCAATATCCAGAGAGGTCGTTGTGGGAGCCTGCAGATTCACTGTGGCTGAAAGGATGCCTCCAAGCAGCAGGCCTGCCAGCTCTTTGGAAAACGGGATCATGTTTTCCCGGAAAATCGTGGCGATGATGGTAGATGTCGCTCCGACGATCTCATTGCGGAAATCAACCGGTCTGGGAGTGGAGAAATTGGCGACACGGTGGTGGTCAATGACCTCCAGTACGGGCGCCCTGCTTATTCCTTCGACCGAATGCTGAAACTCGTTGTGGTCGACAAGGATCAGCTTCTTGTTGTGGTAGTTCATGATCTGATATCTGGAGACATATCCGATCAAATGGTTCTTTTTGTCCACGACTGGATAGGAGCGGAAACGCGTGGCCGCCATTTTTTTGTTGACATCATCCGCCAGTTCATGGCTGTAGAAGACTGTCACTTTATCCCTCATGATCAGCCCTACCGGAGAGGCCAGATAAAGATAGCGGCTCGTGTTCATCGCGCTGTATCCCGAAAGAATAATGGGACAATGCTTTTCCTCTGCCAGGCTGAGTACTTCAGGATCCACGGATTCCGTGTGAAGCAGAACCAGCATGCCGGCCCCCTGTCGCATCAGTTCAAGCGATCCGCGTTTTTCATTGCCGTTGATGACGATTTTCCCCTCCGGGTCACACTCGATCAGGGTGTCTCCTTCATTTCGAGTCAGAATACCGATGCTGCCGCTTATATTGCGGTCGGGATCATCATAGACCACTTTCCCGTTGACTGCCCTGGCAAAATACTCTGCGGATGTCTGACGCAGCATCTCCCGGGTGGTTTCCGTATCACCCAGGGCCAGTTTGGCGATATCCGTCTTGGAAATCCACCCCTGAAGAACTCCTTCGCCGTCTGTAACCGCAAAGGACTCCCGTCCCGTCTCCTCCATCTTGCGGACAGTCTCCAGAATAGACAGGTCAGAGGTTATAGTCAGCGGCTCATCGAGGTCGATCTCGTCCATCCTGACCTTTGCGGTCTTCAAAAGAAGCGGTTTGGAAAAATGGAATTTTTTTAACAGATATTTGGACTCCAGATTCACCCGCCCCAGTCTGCAGGCAACCGCGTCAAGCCCTTGCGCCCGCTTGTAGAACGCATACCCGATTGCAGCCGCAATGCAGTCAGTATCCGGTTTCTGATGTCCTGTCACATATATTTTATTATCCTGTGCCATAGTATGTCCTCATGTTTCTCGAAGGCATGCGGCCAACTGTGACCCGGATGCAGCTCTTTGTCAGAGTTCATCTTCATCAGTTCTTTTACGCAAGTACATTCTGCATCAGGTCTGTTCCGGTCACGATGATCAGATTGCGCCCAGAGCCTGGGTCAGATCATCGATCAGATCTTTCGCGCTCTCAAGTCCGCAGGAGAAACGGATCAGGTCGGGGGTTACGCCGCCTGCCTTCAGTTCCTCATCGGAGAGCTGGCGGTGGGTGGAAGAAGCGGGATGAAGTACGCATGTGTGCGCATCGGCTACATGGGTGGCGATCATGCCGATCTTCAGATGTTTCATAAACTCTTCCGCTGCCGCGCGCCCGCCCTTCACACCGAAGGAAATGACACCGCAGGTGCCGTTGGGCATGTATTTCTTTGCTCTCTCATAATACTTATTGGAAGGAAGTCCGGGATAGTTGACCCACTCGACCTTCTCGTGTCCCTCAAGGAACTCCGCGACCTTCTGGGCGTTCTCACAGTGCCTGGGCATGCGGACAGCCAGGGACTCAAGACCCAGGTTGAGGAAGAAGGCATTCATGGGAGCCTGGATGGAACCCAGGTCACGCATCAGCTGGGCCGTGGCCTTTGTGATATAGGCGCCTCCCTGACCGAAACGCTCCGCGTAAGTGATCCCGTGATAGGATTCATCCGGCGTGGTCAGACCAGGGAATTTGTCAGCATGTGCCATCCAGTCGAATTTTCCGCTGTCCACGATGCATCCGCCCACAGCTGCGTCATGTCCGTCCATGTACTTGGTCGTGGAGTGAACGACGATATCTGCCCCCCACTCGAAAGGTCTGCAGTTGATAGGAGTCGCGAAAGTATTGTCGATGATCAGCGGAACACCGTGGTCATGCGCAACCCTGGCAAAGCGCTCGATATCAAAGACGATCAGAGCGGGGTTGGCGATCGTCTCCCCGAAGACAGCTTTTGTGTTGGGACGGAAAGCCGCCTCAAGTTCTTCGTCGGAACAGTCGGGATCGACAAAAGTAAAGTCAATGCCCATGCGGCGCATTGTGACATTAAAGAGGTTAAAAGTACCTCCGTAGATCGTGGAGGAAGCGACTACATGGTCGCCGCATCCGGCGAGATTAAAAACGGAGAAGAAAGAGGCCGCCTGACCGGAAGATGTCAGCATGGCGGCTGTGCCGCCCTCCAGGGCAGCGATTTTTGCTGCTACCATATCGTTTGTGGGATTCTGCAGCCTTGTGTAAAAGTAGCCCTCTGCCTCAAGATCAAACAGCTTACCCATATCTTCGCTGGTGTCATATTTGAAGGTCGTGCTCTGAATGATCGGAATCATTCTGGATTCACCGTTTTTGGGTTCATATCCGGCCTGGATGCACTTTGTATCTCTTTCCATTTTTTCCTCCCGAAACTATATAATTGATACTATATAATGATGTAAAGGTCAAAAGCCAGGAAAAGGCTCTGAGTCTCGTCAATATGCACATACAACCGCAGGACCATTGCGCAGCTCCGAAGGAGATGTTTACCGCTGCCAGCGAGGATTGAGCGAGAGCGTGTCCAAAGTGTTTGTGCATATTGACGAGACGGATTATATTTAACCACCTTTTGACCCCGACATCATATAATTGACTGATACTATTAGAATTGATTAATACTATTAATTCAAAGCGACGCGGACTTTTCGGCACAGGCTTTGACGCATTCGAAAACCGCGCTGCGGAATCCCTTTTCCTCCAGAACCCGGACGGCTTCAATCGTTGTCCCTGCGGGAGACGTCACCATATCTTTGAGTTCTCCGGGGTGCTTTCCGGTCTCAAGAACCATTTTGGCACTTCCAAGAACTGCCTGAGAGGCGAATTTATATGCCATTGCCCTGGGCATTCCGCCCTGGACCGCCGCATCCGCCATCGCCTCGATAAACATGAAGACATAGGCAGGGGAACTTCCGCTGACAGCAGTCACGACGTCGAACAGGTTCTCGCCGACTTGCTCCACTTCTCCGAAAGCACTGCAGAGACGGCAGACTTCATCCATCTCCTGCTCAGTGACGCGGCTGTTCGAACACGCCGCGGTCATACCGGCTCCGACCAGGGCCGGTGTATTGGGCATCAGACGGACCAGACGGACAGGATAGTCCCGGAATCTCTCCTCGATCCATGAGACAGATCTTCCCGCCGCTATACTGACAAAGAGCTGCCCGGGCGTGGCTGTCTCCCTGATCCCGAAGATCACATCTTCGAGATACTGGGGCTTGACAGTCAGAAAGATGGTCTGCGCGCTCTTCACGACTTCGTTGTTGTCGTCAGTGACCGCAATGCCGCTCTCCGCCTTTATCTTCTCTCTGGCCGCAGCGGACAGATCCGCGCCGATGATTTCTTCGGGACTCACAGCACCGGACGCGATGATTCCTCTGATGATCGCGCCGGCCATATTTCCGCAGCCGATAAATCCAAGTTTCATATTTCACCTCCATTACCAGGTATCGCAAATTGTGTGCGATGAAAGCCGCGCTCTGTTTCGCGCCTCCCGCGCTTTCGCACTGCTCCGCACATCAGCATTCCCGGTCTGCCTTCACATTCTGTGCGGGGCCCGGGCCCCGCGATGATCAGATCCTGTCCAGAAGTTCGCTTACCCCGCGCACGACTCCCTCTGCAGCTTCCTGCAGTTCCACGGGTGCATGGGACAGAGTATAAGGGTGATCAACACTCTGAAGAAGCGGCAGATCATTAAAAGAATCTCCGATTCCGTACATTTCCCGGACGGAGAAAGCCTTTCTCACGATCTCGATTCCGGTCCCCTTTGAACATCCGATGGGAGCTACGTCCACATGGGTTACATTGTGGAAGGCACAGACCCTGCTGCCATAGACCCTGTTGATCTCAGCCGCAGCCGCGGCAGCAGCTTCCCTGCTCTCCGCCGCCAGAGACAGGCCATAGACATGCCCGTCCGTGAGATCATCAAATGAGTCTATATGCGTCTTCAGATACGATTCCTCTTCAAAGGTATAGACAGTGTCATTGGCCTGGATCACGGCCTTCATATCAGGAGTATATTCCTCGAAAATGTCTTTTACAATCCCGATGGGAAGGCATTTTCTGAAAAGTACGTTCTCCTCCCCGTCGACAACCAGGGCCCCGCTTGCCAAAATATAAAAATCGGGGCGGATAAAAGGGCCGATCACATTTCTGACTCCCACCAGAGAGCGGCCGGTGCACAGACCGAAAAGCCCCCCGCGCTGCTGATAATAAATGATCGCAAAAATATCAGCCGCCCGCATGGGCTCTTCATCCCCCATGAAATACAGGGTGTTGTCAAAATCACTGGCCACTGCTCTTCCCGAAGAAGGCAGTGCAGCTCCCCGCTCTTTTTCTTTTATCATATCAATGAACAAGGCCTCCTGTCTGTTTATTCTTTATCACTAATATTCTTTTATCGCTATTATCTTTATCACTCAATAGTCCACTTTCATCAGACAGAGTCCCTTTGCGGGAGCAGTCGGACCTGCCAGTGCGCGGTCTTTTCCCTCAATGATCTCCGCCATTTGTTCGGGCTCGATATCCCCCAATCCAACCTGAAGCAGCGTTCCCACCATAATGCGCACCATATGCTGCAGGAAGCCGTTCCCATGAAAGTAAAAACGGATATAAGAGCCGCTTTCCTCGATCCGGATCACATCGACCACCCGGACAGTGGATTTTTTCATTTTTGAATTGCCGCAGAAGCTGCGGTAGTCATGCATGCCGGTAAGATATTCCGCCGCGTCCCGCATCTTTTCGAGATCGGGCGCTCTGTCCAGGACATGGACATATCGCCGGTCAAACACCGGTTTGGAGCTTCCGTACCAGCAGGTGTAACGGTAGGTTTTCCCGCGTGCCTTAAACCTGCTGTGAAAGCGGTCGGCGCAGACTTTGACATCATTGACACTGATATCTTCGGGGAGATACCTGTTCATGTAGAGCTGGATCTCCTCTTCACTCATTTCCGTGTCGAGCAGCACATTGCAGGTCATTGCTCTGGCGTGCACTCCTGCGTCGGTCCTGCCGGCCCCGATCACCGTGACGGGCTGCTCCGGCGGTCTTTCCACCATCCTTGTCAGCACCGTCTCAAGGCGTCCCTGAATCGTCAGTTCTGTTTCCTGCTGATGCTCCCATCCAAAATATCTGGTGCCGTCATAGCTTACGACCATCTTGAAATTTCTGACCATCTTGTCCTCCTGTTTTCCAAAAATGCGGCAGGAACTCTTTTAGCAGAAAATAAGGTGCAGACTGCCCTGCCGCCCTCTGCCATTGACAGGACCGGGCCGCCCAAAGGCGGGACTATTCCTTACGAGAGCCATATCACAAGAAAAAGCCGGATCCGATCCCCCGCTGACAGAGTTCTCAGGATTCCTCTGCGGCCGCTTCCTCGCGGTATTCTTTCAGCAGCGATGCAAGTGTATCCGCATTGCGGTCGCGCTCCATGATCAATATCTTAAAACTGTCCCGAAAGAGCAGGCGGATCGATGGTTTTTCCACAGCATATTTAACAAGCCAGCGGTCTGTGGAATCCAGAGATCTGGCGCGGACAACCGCCTTGATCTCCCGATAGGGCAGATACTGCCAGTTGAAGCCGTCCGGGAAAAATACAGCTTTTTCTCCCGCTTTGTACTGTTCGATCGTAACCGCTTTTTTAAGATCCGCGCGCGGATCATCAATCTCCGCATCAGGCAGAAGGGGCCTGATCTTAAACAATTCCATTTTCTACCTCCGGGTAAGCCCGCGGTGCAAAGAATAACAGTGATTCAACTATAATACCATAATCCGGGCGGTATGCGCAAAATACTGCAACAGCAGGTCAGCAGCTTTAAATCAGCCGCTTCAGGCTGGCCGCTTCGGTTCGGTCTCTGCAGGCCGACACCTCGTCAGTCACTTCTGGTCAGCCGCCTTTAATCAGCCGCTGCAGGTCAGTCCATCAGGCGGATCACTTCGTCGCGCAGAGCGCTTCGGCGTTCCCGAAGAAGAAGCATTTTGTTATAACGGAAGTATGCCTCATTTCCATGCTCATTGATAAACCGCAGGCTGTAGTACCCGGCCGCAAGTTCTGTCAGGAACAGGACCATTTCCTGTCCGTCTCCGTACACACGTGAAAGAAACCTGAAAGTGTTGGTCAGATAGTCTCCGGAGATCCGGATCCACTCCTGTCTCTCTTCCTCTCTTGCGGCAAACCACTTTCTGATCATATGGTACTGGTTTTCGGGATTAAAGTCTTCCTCCCTGTCCAGGCTTTTTTCCTTCAGTTCCCGCGCAAGTTCATCAAAGGCGCGGCAGGCCAGCCTCTGAACTTTCTCCTGTTCGTGAGGGACAGGAATACCTGCCTCTTTTTTCTTTCGGAGCGATGCCAGGATCCTTTCGCTTCGGTCATTGACAGCGGCAGCGCCCGCATCCCGGCTGTTAACAGCGGCGGAAGCATCTGCCTCCTTCAGAGCCCCCCTGACCTGTCCCAGTTCTTTCATGATCAGTTCCTGCACTGCCCTGTCGCGCGCACAGGCAGCAAAAGACTGACTGAGGGCATCGATGAGCAGGCTGATCAGACTGAGTTTTTCATCGAAGGGAGCATCTTTTATCTCCTGAAGGCGAACCGGATCGATTTCGATACTTTCATTGGCATCAAAGGCTCTGCCCTGCTCATCCTTCGGGACAGCGTTTCCTGCCGGGGTTCCGGTCGTATCCTTCTGACCGGTCTTTTGTCCGTCCCCTTGCGGATCTGCGGGAAAGAAGCGCCCCTCGAGAATATCCGGCACACGATATACATCCTTATATTTTTTATAGAGATCGTAATAAGCGGCAAAACTGCGGGCTATTTCAGAATCCTGCAGAAACTGTACGATGAGCTGTTCATCGACAGGCAGGTTTCTCTTCTCGTGAACCTGGATCGTACGGGACAGATCCTCCCATCCGCGGGCAGTCACGAAGTGCCTGCCTTCCACCTCGGTCCTGATCGAGTAGAAATGATTGCTGCGGATTCCCAGGTAGGCCATGACAGAACCGTGTATACCGGCTCTGGAGGCATATTCCCTGAAGGCGGCAAAGTCCTCTTCAATGTCTATGCGGCGCAGACGGTCCAGTGTGACGATATCAAAGTCGCGGACAGACTTGTTGTACTGCGGGGGATTGCCCGCTGTCACGATGAGAAAGCCGTCAGGCACTTTGTGGGCGCCGAAGGTCTTGTACTGCAGAAACTGCAGCATTGTGGGCGCCAGAGTCTCGGAAACACAGTTGATCTCGTCCAGGAAGAGAATCCCCTCCCTGACACCTGATGCCTCGATCTGGTCGTACACAGACGCGATGATCTCACTCATAGTATACTCAGTCACCGAGTATTCCTTCTCCCCGTAGATTCTGCGGGAGATGAAGGGAAGACCGATCGCGCTCTGACGGGTGTGATGGGTGATCGTATAGGAAACAAGGCCGATACCGCACTCTTCCGCCACCTGTTCCATGATCGCAGTTTTTCCGATGCCGGGAGGCCCCATCAAGAGTATTGGCCTCTGCCTCTCCGGCGGAATCGTATAGGCACCTGTCTCATCTTTATCAAGATATGCCTGAACAGTGTGGATGATTTCTGTCTTTGCTTCTTTAATGTTCAAAATACTCTCCAATCCCGGCGTTTTCTCTTCCGTTCAAGACTCGCTTGCGGGCCTTGAACGATGAAGAATATTAAACACCCTTCAGCACACTCAAGTCACTTTTTCAGGCCGGACAGCGGAGTGCCCGGTGAAGTGCGGGCTATAACCGTTTGACCGGCAGCAGACATTCTGCAATACCATTTATGTCAGCCATTCCATAATACCTGAATTATGTCAGCCATTCTATAATACCTGAATTATTGACACCAGTATACACAAACATTATTATTAAATAAGGTAATTATTTATTTGAAATATAAATCAGTACCGTCTCGGGAGGGATAATGGAAACTGCCTGAGCAAGTTCTGCTCTCTTCCATATTCTCTCCGGATCTAACTAAAAGGAGGAATTTGAAAATGTTAAAAACACTGAAACGCCTCGCGTCGGCACTGTTAGTCGCGGCACTTATTTCAGCCTCTGTCTTCGTCATGCCGACTGAAGCAGCAGGGCTCGCCGCTCCTAAAAATTTCCATTTCATCAGATGGCTGAATAACAGCTGCACATCCTGCAGGATCGGATGGGACCTTGTTCCGGGAGCCAATCGGTATGAAGTCGAAATCGCCTACCAGAACGGCACCAACAAGAGATATCTCCAGTCCACAAAGTCATACATGACCATTATCAATTTGGACGCCACCAAGGTATACAGAGCCAGAGTGTATGCGATCAAGATGAGCAGCTCGGGAAGCATGCTGGGATACAGCAATTTTTCCAACACCGCCTACATTGTTCCTTCACCGACCAATCTCACATTGTCGTTACCGGACAGGGCAAAAGCCAGAGTAAGGGTGCATTGGAATGTCGTAAACTGGTCCAACGGATATAACGTCTTTCTGACAACAAATCCCAGCGGCTCCTGGTACGTTCACAAACAGACTTCCCTCCAGAATAACACCACTGTCTACCTTGACAAATACCGCGGGGCTAAATTCAAAAAGAATGTAAACTACTACTATAAGATCGTTTCCAGAAGTATCCAGGGCGGAAGGTATGTCACAGTTCGTGTTCCTACCGGTTTCTTCCAGGGCTATTTCTATTTCTTCTAATCTGCCTCAGACTCGTCGCTGACATCATGCATCAGCCCGGAAGAACACAAATCATCTGTGCAAGCCTTCAGCCAGAACAGGAATAATATTTCTGCAATCCCTGCTTTTCAGATTGTTTTTTAACCTTGTAGCAGGCGCCCCGGGCGCCTGCTGCATAGTCAGAAAGCATCCGTCATAACAAGGCAATTGCAGCATAATAATTACGGGGGAAATAGCGAAAACACATTGGGAGTATTGTTCTTTTTTCTTTCCCCTGTATTTACCCAAAGGAGGAATGGATCATGTTTAAAACACTTAAACGGCTCGCCTCGGCACTTCTGATTGCCACTCTTATTTCAGCCGCTGTCTTCGCAACACCTGCAGAAGCTGCAGGACTCGCTACTCCAAGAAACTGCCATTTCATCAGATGGCTGGATCATGGTTTTACAAGCTTCAGAGTCGGATGGAACCTTGTTAAAGGGGCCAACAAGTATATTATCGAACTCGCCTACGCAGACGGCACAAATGCGAAGTATTATGAGAGCAGTAAGTCATACGCGACCTTAGCCATATCGAATAACCGCCGCGTACATAAAGTCAGAGTATGTGCGTGCAAAGTGAATAGTTCGGGAGATATACTGAAATACAGTAAACCGTCCAATACCGCCTTCATCGTCCCTTCGCCTACCGAATGGTCAGTGTCTATGCCCGACAGAACAAAATATAGGGTAAAGATTAAGTGGAACAGAGTAGTGGGAGCAAACGGATATAACATCTTTTTATCTACAAATCCAAAAGGTCCCTGGTACATCAATAAGCAGACTTCCACTTCATCTGCCACCAGTGTAACTACAGACAGATATCGTGGGACAAAATTCAAAAAATATACAAACTACTATGTCAGAATTGTCTCCCGCAGAGTTTTGAATGGACGTTATATAACCGTTCCTACTCCCACAAATCACTCTACTTTTTACTTTTGGTTTCATTAATAAGTATTGATTCTTTTGCTGAATCATCGACAGGTATTATCGACGATGAGCGCTAAGAGGCTGAAGGTCCATCTGGGTTGATGCAGGAGTAATACGAATCATTTTAGAAATAACAGCATGAATTCTGCTTCCCTGGTTTCTTCTCATTTTTAATATCATGAGAATCCCTATATAGAAAGCCAGAATTGTGTGAAACAGCTGCCGCACCGGACAAGTAAGTCCGGTGCGGCTTTTTTCCATCCCGGCAAACAGCGCAATGTCTGCGTAATGTGCAGCCTGTATATTTGATTACTCAATAATGTGACTGTTGAATTTTGTCACCTTCTATGTACAGGCGCACAGCCCAGTCCGGGACTCTGGCGTCATCCAGTTCTTCATCGTTGAAAAAGACAAATGCCGTATCATAATCTGTCGGTTTTTCGGGATATATCCCCATCCCGTCAGTAAAGTACATCAAGCCTTCCAAATCCCTGATCTCACCGGTCCTGCGTTTTTCCTCTACATAAGCAAACACAGGGCGGAAGTCTGTTCCGAAGCCTCCCTTCACATGGAATTCAGATGCATATTTTTCCAACTCGCCGATGTCGTGAACAATGATCTCGTTCTGCACATGTTCGTCACACTCGATGATGTGGACTTCACTGGATTCAAAAAATCTCCCTATACTCCGCAGAACAGCCGCCGTCTCGTTGACAAAGCGCTGTACCAGCACATCCTGGCAGGAGGCGGAAGTGTCGATCGCGATCACCAGAGTTCGTATCTTGTTGGCCTCGCGGAATTCATTTTCCTCAATCAGCGGCATATTGCCGTAGACCTCCAGACCATAGTTATAGAATCCATAATCAAAAGAGTCCGGATCAACTGACGTCACTTCCCGCAAGACAGCAAACTTTCTGAGGAATTCCCTGTAGTCTGTCCTGCGGCGGTTGGAAATCGAGAGGATCCGGTCCAGACTTCCGCTCTCTTTTGAGGCCTCTTTGCCGGAAGCCAGGATTTCAGCTTCCATACGTCTGGATGTCTCTTTCCACTCTCCTTCAAGCTCCTGTGAGGTCTTCTTCAGGCGCCTGGCCTTTTTCTCTGATTCTCTGCGGGGCAGACTGCTGTCCGGATCACGGCGGGAGTCCCTCCGGTTTTCAGGAGTTCTGTCCCGGTTTTGATCATGTCCGCCATCAGGGCGGTCGTTATCCTTCTGCCCGTTTCTGCGTCTGTCTCTGTTTTTTTCCGCCTTTTCCTGTTCTGTGTCCTCCGGGTCCGAAGAAGTATCCTTTTCCTGTCCTCTGTCCCTTTCGTTTTCAGAATCGTCCTTCCTCTTCTCTTCTTCCGGCAGGTCCCTGTTCTTTTCGCCGGCTTTTTCCGGCTGATCTATGTTTTTCTCACCGCCTTCGTCCGGCTGATCTCCGTTTTTCTCACCGCCTTCGTCCGGCTGATCTCCGTTTTTCTCACCGCCTTCGTCCGGCTGATTCTCCTCTTCCTCCATGCGCTCCCAGAAGCTGTGATCGCACATGGCAAAAGCGGCCCGAAGCTGCAGTTCTTCCAGGTAATTTCTTTTTCGTTCAATAAAATACTGGTAGATCCTCTCGGCTGTCAGGACCCGGATCTCGGCTTCCAGCCGGTCGTAGACACGGCGGCGGAACTCCGGAGTCAGTTCAGCGACAGCACTGTAATCCATGGAGTCCAGGATGTAGTCCACTGCTATATCGGAGGCCAGATCCCATAGTTCCTGGTCCTCTTTTTCCTTTGCGGTAAACATATGGCGGAAAACACAGTGCAGCAGAATATGGAGATATGTGCGGTTCAGCAGCCTTGGCCGGTCCACGTAGAGCCGGAACATGTAGTTGGGGTTAAAACGGATATAAGCTGCGTCTGTTCCGACTGTTGTTGTCGACAGGTCCATGATGAATCCCAGGCTGTGAAGCGCCGGTCCCAGAAAGCGCATGGAGAGATAAAGTTCTGTTCTGGAGGCGTCCAGAATCCGTTTTCCCATCTCATCCAGTTTCACTCTGTTTCCCATTTAGCCGTTCCCTCCCGCCCGGGCTTTACCAGTCATCCAGACTGAGCACAGGACTTTTATCGCTTTTATCATTTATATCGTTATTATTACTTTTCTCGCCTGTATTGCTTATATAGCTTTTATAACTGCTGTCCTTGCGGCAGGTGCTTTCCCCGCCTTCTTCCCGGACCGGACTTGTCTCTTCTGTCTCCACGTCTCTGATTTCCCGGTCTGTATTCCAGAAGGTTTCATCCTCCTCTTCCAACATCAGACGGTCGTCTTTTCGGACGGAACGGAGATCTTTGAATGTCGCTTCGCGGCCGGCCATTATAATGCTGCAGACCTCGGTCATGTGGCGCGCGGTTGCAGCCCTGAGAGCAGGATCGGCCGTCTCTTCGCGGATCAGTCCCCGGTCTGCCATCAGCCGAAGGCGCCTGTATGCGTCCTCTTCTCCTCCCGCAGTATGGTCCGCCGCTATGTCATCGGTAAATTGCAGTAATACTTCCCTGGCATGCCTGCTCAGATATTCCTCATAAGCCGAGGCGTGAACAGGCGAAAGGTCATAAGGATAGAGCAGACGGTCCGCTGCAATCTCAGCTGCGGCATGAGCATCGTCCGGGATGACCCTGGAAAACAACCGGTCATACTCCCTCCAGCCGATTCCCTTTCGGCGTACACATTCGCGGTAAAACATCCCGGAGCCCAGAATGGAAAACTGTATGGTCCGCGCCATTGTGTTTTCATTGAAAGAGTAATCGTAGCCGGGAAACAGAAGCCTGGCTTCTCCGTCCGGCAGCTGCAGACAGAAGCAAAGTCTTGCATCTGTATCTGATAAAATGTCTCTCATGACAGTATAGTTATGATCATGGATTGTGAGCCTGATCCTGCGGAGGCGGGAATCCTGCCTCACAACACCGTTGTGGAAGTCGAGAATCCCGTCATGGAGAGAGATTTCCTGAAGCTGAGGGCATTTGTGCAGCGCAAAAGCTCCGACCGCACGCAGAGACTTTGGAAACGAAATAACTTTCAGGCTCTTTTTGTCGCTGAAGGCATGGGGCGCGATCTTCCTGACAGGAATTCCGCCCAGAGTCTCCGGTACTTCCAGAAATCTGCGCTCCTGCACAGTACCCGTGACAACTGCGCAGAACGCATCTGCACTTTTATCATATAAGTCTTTTTCTTTTTCGTATAAAAATACGCCTTCCCTTAAGGGCATAGCCTTCTCCCTCCTGCAGGACTCCCGCCCTGACAGCGTCCCGGTTTGTACCGACGTATGGTCTGTGCTCAGCAGCCCGGGGCGGCACATAGAACACGCGGTCTGCACTCAGCAGCCCGGGGCGGCACATAGAACACGCGGTCTGCACTCAGCAGCCCGGGGCGGCACATAGAACAGGATCAAAACCAGTGCTACAAGCGGCACTGCACTGTAACGATTATAAACAATTTTTATGTAATTTGTCTTGAATTAAGTGCCTTTTTATGTGAACATGTTATAATGTAACTGCTACTTTTTTACAGTACACTGTTAAAGCGAACTACAGAAGCTTCCCCTGCAGGCGTTTGCTGTATCACATGATCGCAGCGGCTTTTTCTGCAGTTACTTACAGCTTTACATGACTGCAGAAGCATTCCCGCAGGCAGTTCCCTGCCCGGGTCAGAGCATTCGGAGGAAGATGCTTTTCTGCGGTATGAACGAATTTTCACATAATGACAAAGCACCCAGATAAGGAATCAAAAATGAAAAGAGAATTGTTCACTCATAGAAGCAGTTCCCTCAACAGGGAAATGCACATCCTGATCCACGGCGACAAAGGACTTCCCCTCCTTGTATTCCCGACTCAGGACTCAATGTGCACCAACTTCGAAGATTTCGGGATGATCGATACGATCGCCGATTTTATAGACAGCGGACAGGTTCAGGTATTTACAGTTGACACGGTTGACAAAGAGAGCTGGTCGGATCTGTACGGCGACAAGGCCCACCGCGGCTATATTCAGGAACAGTATTATCATTATATCGTTGACGAAGTCGTTCCCTTCATCAGACAGCGGAATGACTCCGGCAGGATGCCTGTGTCAGTCGGCTGCAGTCTGGGAGCCATGCATGCCGGAATCGTGGCCCTGCGCCGCCCCGATCTGTTCGAGGGCTGTATTGCCATGTCCGGAATTTACGACGCCACCTGTTTTACAGGCGGCTGGATGAACAGCAACTGGTACGATAATTCCCCGGTGCATTTCCTTCAGAATATGCCCATAAATCACCACTACATCAGCATTTACAACCAGCGCAGCCTCATTTTCTGCGTCGGCCAGGGGGCCTGGGAGGCTGACGGTATCCGCACACAGCTTTTGCTGGCCAGTATTTTCAAGGCCAAAGGAATCAACGCATGGTGCGATTTCTGGGGATATGATGTCAACCACGACTGGCCCTGGTGGAAAAAGCAGATCCGCTATTTCCTTCCCAAAGTCATCGACCGCACCATGATCAACAAACAGGAATAAATCGGTATTAATTAATTGAAGTTTCTGTTGATTTTGATATTTCTGTCCCTTTTATTATTGATATTGATATTTCTTTATATTATTGATATTGATATTTCTTTATATTATTGACGTTGATAATTCTTTAAATTATTGATGTTGATAATTCTTTTTCTTTGATTATTGATATTGATGCTGCGCCGGCCTGCCGGCGCGTTTCATAGAACTCTAATCACCTACTGACAGGGGGAAAAACATGAATTTTGTATTTATTTCACCACAATTTCCACAGATCTTCTGGAATTTCTGCGACCGCCTCAAAAAGAACGGGATCAACGTCCTCGGAATCGGTGACACGCCGTATGACAACCTCGCTCAGAATGTAAAAGACTCTCTGACAGAGTACTACTGGCTTCCCACACTCGAAGATTATGACGGTGTCTTTCGCGCAGTCGCTTTCTATTCATTTAAATACGGAAAAATCGACTGGCTGGAATCCAACAACGAATACTGGCTGGAGCTTGACGCCCGTCTGCGGACAGATTTTAATATAACGACCGGTGTGAAATCGGATGAGATCGGAAAATTCAAGAGCAAGGCAAAGATGAAAAGCTATTATGAGAAAGCCGGTATTCCGACTGCGCGCCAGCACAAGGTGACGGGCGGTGCCGAGGGACTTGCCGCCTCTAAGGAATTCATCAGCCTGACCGGTTATCCCGTCATCGTCAAGCCCGAGATCGGTGTAGGAGCTCTCGATACCTACAAGCTGGAAAAAGAAGAGGATCTGGAGAAGTTCTACGCCAATTTCCCGGAGCATCCCTACGTCATGGAAGAGTTCATCACAGGCAATATCGCCTCCTATGACGCGATCATCAACTCCAAGGGAGAACCCCTCTTTGAATCCATGACCAGCTGGCCGCCTTCGATCATGGATATAGTCAACCGCAGGCTGGATCTGGCTTATTACGTGGCGGACACTATGCCGGAATCCCTGCGCAAAATGGGCCGCGCCGCAGTCAAGGCTTTCGGCGTAAAGGGTCGCTTCGTCCACATGGAGTTTTTCTGCCTGACCAAGGCAAAACCCGGCCTGGGTGATGTCGGCGATTTTGTTGCCCTCGAGGTCAATATGCGTCCGGCAGGCGGCTACACCCCCGATATGATGGATTACGCCCACTCACTGGACGTCTATCAGATCTATGCTGACATGGTCGCCTATGATGAGCGCCGCGTTCCCGAGCCCCCTGTGGAACAGTGCTGCGCTTATGCCGGCAGACGTGACGAGTACGAATATGTCCACTCACATGAAGAGATCATGGAAAAATACGGCAGCCGCATCGTCATGTGCGAACGCATGCCCCAGCTCATGTGGGATCAGATGGGCAATCAGAACTACACTGCGATCCTGCCCGATGAAAAAGCGACTCATGAATACATCCGCTTCGTACAGGAATATAAGGAAGGAAGCGGTCCTGATTTCAGATAAAAAATAACGCGTCAGGCTATGAATAAACAGCGGGCAGGCGGCCGCAAAGACGGATATGCCCGCACACCCGGTCTTACAGGCATTTTATTCATACATGTGGTTATGAGCATGGCTCACAGACTCACATGTAAGAAGCTGCGCGTGCTGTCGCGTCTTCGACGCTCTCAGCCCGCTCCAAACATTCGGAATCCCGCCCACTGCGGACACATTGATGTCCTTGTGTGGCTTCTTCCTCACATATATTAAGCATATCATAAACCATCATACAGGAAAAAACTCCCCAACAGAGAGCCTTCTGCAGGCTGTCTGTTGGGGAGTTTTCTGATTCATGTATCCCCGTCAGGCATCCCCCTCAAAAGAGATGGCATAATCAGCTGAGTGAAACCTCACGCGGCTTAAGTCGTGTGAGGTTTCATGTCACAAGAATGTGCTTGCCGGTCTTTCAATCCTGAGGCATCTCTTTGGGTTTCCACACCCAGGCTTCTTCCGAGATCTCGTTGAGGTCATACGGTGTTGCCTGATAGACGTAGTAATTGATCCAGTTGCAGTAGAGGTTGTTGCTGTGCGACCGCCACTGCAGATTGGGACGCTGGGTCGGATCATCGTCCGGGAAGTAATTGAGAGGAACCTGAATGTCAAGTCCCTTTCGGACGTCGCGGTTGTATTCGTCGCGAAGGGTGTTCCGGTCGTACTCCGGGTGACCCATGATAAAGAAACGTCTTCCGTCACGGGACATGCAGAGCAGAATTCCCGCTTCCGGGGACTCAGCCAGAATCTTGAGTTCTTTGCAGGCGTGGATTGCCTTTGCCGGGACTTCAGTGTAACGGCTGTGGGGAATCAGGAAGTAGTCGTCAAAGCCCCTGACAATGGGCTCCTTGCGGTGACGCACTTTATGGGAATACACCCCGAACAGCTTCTTGTCCAGCATCTTCTTTTTCAGCCCGTAGTGATAGTACAGAGCCGCCTGGGCGCCCCAGCAGATATGGAAGGTGCTGGTCACATGGGTCTTGCTCCAGGAAAAGACTTTGCACAGTTCAGGCCAGTAGTCGACCTCCTCATATTCCATTTTTTCGACAGGAGCTCCGGTGATGATCAGACCGTCGAATCTGTTCTCGCAAAGTTCATCGAAAGTATAATAAAACTGCATCAGATGAGAAGCAGAGGTATTGGCCGCCCTGTGTGAGCTCATTCTCATAAATGTAATATTGAGCTGCAGCGGCGTGTTGGAAAGCATGCGCAGCAGTTGTAGTTCCGTCTCCTCTTTGGTCGGCATGAGATTGAGGATACAGATCTCCAGAGGGCGGATGTCCTGATGGGCAGCCCTGTTCTCATCAACCACAAATAGATTTTCTCTCTCCAGTATTTCCTTGACCGGTATATCGTTCTGAATTCTGATTGGCATGTCTTCCTCTTTTCTGCTGTGACCGGATCCCTCCGGGCACTCCATTATGTCTTTTTTAACTTTTTCTATATCTTCTATATTTCCCCCGGATCTCATCCGGTTTTTCCCGTGCTGCGATGAAAGTGCGAAGCGATGACAACGCGAGGCAATGACAGTGCGAAGCGATTACAGTGCAGAGCATTGACAGTGCAGAGCGATGACAGTGCAGAGCGATGACAATGCGAGGCAATGATAATTCAAAGCAAGACAGTTCAAAGCAATGACAGTTCAAAGCAATGACCGTACGCAGCAATGCTATCGCCGTACGCAGGGTTTTATGGTCATCTCTGATCAGGATGTGACCTGATATCATTTCTCTCCCGCCATTCTCAGGAAGTCTTCTTCGGAGAGAATGGGAATCCCCAGCTGCGCAGCCTTTTTATTCTTGGACGACGAGGAACTGATATCGTTATTGATCAGGTAGTCCGTTTTGGCAGAGACACTGCCGGTGACTTTTCCTCCGCGATCCGCTATATATTCTTTGAGGGCATCCCTGTTGGGGAAATGCTCTACCTTTCCGGTAACTACAAAAGTCTTTCCGGCAATCTGATTCTGATCCGCGCCCGGACCCGGACCGGCAGAACTGCCTCCGGCAGCCTCTGTATCCGCTGCCGCCGCAGAAGCCGGTGAAACTGCGGAAAGTCCCGCCCTTTTGACAGGGTGGACTTCCTGCATAAGACGGGCCAGCATCTCCTTGTTCTTGTCGTCCGAAAACCAGGCGGAAACCGAGGAAGCAAGGACTGGACCGATCCCGTCCACACCTGACAACGTCTGTGAATCAGCCGTGGAAATCGCCTCCAGGTCATCGCCGAAATGATCGCAGAGCACTCTGGCATTTGCGGCGCCGATTCCCGCGATCCCCAGGGCGTAGACCAGACGGGGCATCGTGGTGTTCCTGGATTTCTCCACACTTTCCATCAGCCGTGTATAGGATTTGTCCCCGAATCCCTCCATTTCCACAATGGCTTCTCTGTGGTTGTCAAGATGATAGATGTCAGGAAGCTCATGGATAAATCCGGCAGCAATAAATTTTTCAAGGGTCATTTCCGACAGACCATCGATATTCATCGCGCCGCGGCTGGCAAACAGAGTAAAAGCCTTGATCTTCTTGGCCGGACATTCCGGGTTGGTGCAGACCAGAACCTCTGTGTCAATCTCTCTGCGGATCTCGGTCTTTCCTCCGCAGACCGGACATGAGCAGGGTATCTGCAGGGTTCCTGATCTGGTCAGGTTCTCCGCGATCTGCGGTATGATCATATTTGCTTTATAGACAGTCAGCCTGTCCCCGATTCCCAGCTGCAGGGCACGCACGATGCTGACATTGTGCACGGATGCGCGGCGGACCGTCGTTCCCTCGAGCTCAACCGGCTCGAAGATCGCCACGGGATTGATCAGGCCGGTACGGCTGGCGCTCCACTCCACTTCGATCAGTGTCGTCTCCTGCTGTTCATCTGCCCATTTAAATGCGATTGCATTGCGGGGAAATTTGGCAGTTGTGCCCAGCGATTCCCCATAGGCAATATCATCGATCAGAAGGACCAGGCCGTCTGAGGGAATGTCAAAGCCGGCAATCCTCTTTTCGAAAGTATCAACGGCCTCCGCGACTGTCTGTCCGGTCACAGCCATTGTCTCTACTGTCTCGAATCCCTGTTTTTCCAAAAAACGCAGCTGTTCCAGCCTGGAATTGTGAAAATCAGGATTCCCCTGTTTTGTGTCCGCCGCTTCTTCGCCGGACACGGCCTCTACCAGAGTAAAGGCATAGAAGCGCACCCTCCGCCTGGCTGTGACTGCGCTGTCCAGCTGACGAACAGAGCCGCTGCACAGATTGCGGGGATTTTTATAGCGGACATCCTCGATCAGGCCTTTTGCCGCCGCTTCCTCCGCGATCTCTTCATTGATCTGCTCAAAATCAGAATAGCGGATCACTGCTTCGCCGCGCAATGTCAGTTTTCCGGAAAAAGGGATTCTGGAAGGAAGGTTCTGAAATGCCGCCGCATTGTTAGTGACTTCCTCGCCGATCTCCCCGTTGCCGCGTGTGACTGCCCTGGACAGTCTGCCCCCCTCATAGGTGAGTACTACGGTCAGCCCGTCCAGCTTCCATGAGAGAAGTCCCTTGTGATCCCCCAGCCACTGGGCCAGATCATCCCTGGATTTGGTCTTGTCCAGGGAGAGCATGGGCTTGTCATGGCGGACACGGGGCAGTTCTTCAACCGCCTCATAGCCCACGTGGACAGTCGGAGATCCTGCCATCACATATCCGGTCTCTTCCTCCAGATTCCGGAGTTCATCATAGAGAGTATCATATTCGAGATTGGACATAATCTCCGTGTCCTTTGCGTAGTAGGACTCGGAAGCTCTGTTCAAAAGAGCCGCAAGATATTCCATACGGCTTCGCTTCTGTGCGGACAGTCCCGCTTTATCTTCCCCCATTCTCTCCTCACTTTTCCATAATTCAGGTCCGATTCAGGACCGGTGTTTTCCGAATACAGGACTTGCACAAAACCTGGAAAACCGGTCCGCCCGTGATTTGTAAAGGACATGGAAAGGCACAGCCCGAAAAGCGCTGTGCCTTTCTATAATTATGATACGGCCCGTGCAATGAATTTTCCGCCTTGCGGCGGACACGGGCCGGTCGGGGGCAGAGTTCGGCAAAACCGCCTCTGCCCTGTTTTATGATTCTTTGACTTTTCTTTTCCGCTGCAGATCCCGGGATACTGACCGCTCCTGTGCAGGTATACGTGGAGGCACAGCAGACCTGCGGCAGCCGGAAAGTTCGTAGAGTTCTTCCAGTTCTTCTCCCTCGATCCGCCTCTGCTGTCCGGGTTTCATCGCCCCAAGCTGCACGTTCAGAACACGCACCCGCTTCAAAAGAACCACATCATGTCCCAGAGTCCGGCACATACGCCGGATCTGCCTGTTCAGGCCCTGAGTCAGAATGATGCGGAATGTGCGCTCGCCCAGCCTTTCCACTCTGCATGGACGGGTCTTCTTTTCCAGTTCCTTCAGAAAGATCCCTGTCTCAAGGCGATGGAGCTCCGCATCGGAAATGCGGCGCTTCACACGCACGATGTATTCTTTTTCATGGCCGTTGGCCGCCCGCATCATGGCGTCGATCAGAGGGCCGTCATTTGTCATCAGCAGAAGGCCCTCCGAATCGCGGTCGAGCCTGCCCGCATAGGTCAGCCTGACAGGGAAGCGGAACACGTCTCCGATTACCTTGCCCGCATGGGGATCACGCTCTGTGCAGGTGACACCCACCGGTTTATACCAGGCTACGACAACCGGTTCTGCCCGCGAGGACAAGACTCTGCCCTTTACAGTGACCTTTTCTCCACCTTCCAGGGACATACCCAGACTGGCGGGAATTCCGTCCACCAGGACTTGTCCCTCACGGATCAGGCGGTCTGCCTCTCTTCGTGAACAAAGGCCGCATGCAGCTATATACTGATTCAGCCGCATCACTTTGTCCCCGCCTCACCGGATTCCTGAACCGCAGCCTGACCCGCCGGCTTCTGGGCAGAATCAGATTCATCCGGTTTCCTGCGGAGCCTGGGAATCATGTATCCGGGCATCACATTCATGAACAGTTCCATCGCGTTACCTTTTGCAATGCAGATTCCATGTTCTGTGACAAAGGAAATATACTGTTCATTGGATGTGACCAGTTCCCCGAACTCATTTGCGGAAAGCACTCTTCTCTCAAATCCCTCCGGCGTCTGCTCCGTGCGCCTGAGGATCAGAAAATAGACATCGTCCTCGCTCAGGTAATAGAAAGAGGAATCAAAGGGTTCCATGTTCTCGAAAACCCTGCAGCATTCCATTGCTTCCCGCACAGAATAAAAGGAAAACATAAAAGCTTTTTCACGGGCTTTATCATTTTCTTTTCCCGACGGATCCGGCAGATCCGATGTATCGGAAAGCAGCCCGGCAATCGGATCGTTCTCAAAGGAAGGTTTTTTCTCCGCTTTTTCCTTTACTTTATCAGAGATTGATTCGAGTAAGTCCTTCACATATTTTCTTGCTTCGCTCAGCCCCTTCTGGGAAGGGTCCTCTCTGGAGATCAGGAGGCTGAGTGAATGATCAGGGAGAACGGAGATTCTCATCGTCGTCATCTCTCCCGCCAGGTCAAAATTCTCTGAGAGTATGGCCTTGGCGACAGTGGCCCGTATGAAGTCCACAGCCTCTTTTTTCCGCTCAAAAAAATCATCAATCCGGATGCCGTGTTCCTTTAAATCCTCCGGGCTGATAATGCAGCTGATGGTATTATCATTTATTCTTCTAATCTTCATATAATCCCTTTAAAGCACAATGTCGTCACGGACTGATCTTTCCGCGGCTGACAGGATGTTATCGGATGTTATCGGATGTAATCGAACATTGGTACATTGGCGTCCGCACGGCTGTGAATAGCCGCGCCTTTTTGTTTCAGCCGAGTCCAAGACACTGCCCCGGCCGGACAGGCTCAACATCTGCTGCAAGCAGGGTTTATGCCCTCTTGTTGTCTCTATCATACATCTTCACAGGAAATATGAAAAGGGCGTCTGTACGAAATAATTCATACAGACGCCCGACTTTTTCTATAACCCTGACATACAGGCCTGATACACAAACCTGGCACGACAGGAAATCTCCCCGGGGATCATCCCCCGGATCCGTACCGGCCGGCAGAAAAACCTTGCAGCTTTCCCCGGCCATCAGTTGTCGATCAGATTAGTGCTTAATCTGGTTCATAACCTCTTCTGCGAAGTTCTCGACTCTCTTCTCGATGCCTTCGCCGGTCTCGAAGCGGACAAAGCGGCGGATTGCAATCTCAGTGCCGTTCTCTTTGCCGACCTGTTTCAGATACTGAGCGACGGTCTGCTTGCCGTCTTCAGCTCTGACATAAACCTGATCGTAGAGGCAGATCTGCTTGAGCTCTTTGTTGAGTCTGCCGATGAGCATCTTGTCAATGATCTCCGGAGATTTGCGCTTGTTCTCGGGGAGCTTTTCATTCTCTTCGATTGCCTGGGCGCGAAGGATCTCTTTCTCGTGCTCCTTGAAGGACTCGGGAACCTCGTCCACGGAGACATACTTGGGAGACATAGCAGCGACCTGCATAGCGACGTTGGTCAGAGCTTCCTTGACAGCGTCGTTGACAACATCTGTCTTGGCGTCGATGATGACAGCGATACGGCCCTTGCCGTGCAGATAAGAGACAACGCAGCCATCCTCAGCGACGACCTTCTCGAAGCGGCGGATGCTCAGCTTCTCGCTGATGACGGAGATCATGTCAACGAGAGAGTCTTTGACGCTCTTGGCTGTATCTTCGATCCAGGGCTCTTCCATGAATGCATCGATGCCTGCGGAAGCGGTCTTCAGCGCCTGATCAGCGACCTTTGCGACGTAATTGCGGAACTTCTCGTTCTGAGCGACAAAGTCTGTCTCGGAGTTGACTTCGACGACTGCTGCTGCCTGGTCGCCTTCCTGGGCGATGAGGCAGATACCTTCTGCAGCGATTCTGCTGGCTTTCTTCTCAGCTTTGGCCTGACCCTTTTTGCGGAGAACCTCAATAGCGGCATCCATATCGCCGTTGGTCTCAGTGAGGGCCTTCTTGCAGTCCATCATGCCCGCGCCGGTAGCTTCGCGAAGTTCTTTAACCTGTGCAGCTGTAATTGCCATAATCTATATACCTCTCGTTCTTTTATTTCTTTCACTGCGGGCCGGTCACAGCCCGCAGCATGGTTGTCTTATGTTTGCGGCTGAACCTGATTGCGGTCAGCTGCAGTGCCGCGTCATGAAGTCCCTTAAGGATCCGCGGCGTTTTCATGGATATATCAGACAGTGCCTTCCTTAGCCTGCTCCTCCTCAGATGCAGCAGATTCCTCAGCGAGAGCTTCCTGCTCTGCGCCGTCGGCTTCCGCACCCTGGTTGGCCTCGATGACAGCGTCAGCCATCTTGCTGCAGAGCAGCTTGACAGCGCGGATGGCGTCGTCGTTGCCGGGGATGATGAAGTCAAGCTCTTCGGGGTCGCAGTTGGTATCGCCGATACCGATCAGAGTGATTCCGAGTGCATGAGCCTCTGCCACACAGATTCTCTCCTTCTTGGGGTCAACTACGAAGATCGCATCGGGAATACGGGTCATGTCCTTGATTCCGCCGAGGTTTCTCTCAAGCTTGTCCCACTCCTTCTGAAGCTTGGCAACTTCCTTCTTGGGAAGGACTTCAAAAGTGCCGTCAGAAGCCATCTGCTCGATCTTGCGAAGGCGCTCAACACGGCTGCGGATGGTCTTGAAGTTGGTCAGCATGCCGCCGAGCCATCTCTCGTTGACATAGTACATGCCGCAACGGGTAGCCTCTGCCTTGACTGCGTCCTGAGCCTGCTTCTTGGTGCCGACGAAAAGGATGGTGCCGCCCTGCTCAGCGATCTGGAAAACAGCCTTATAAGCCTCATCTACCAGGATAACAGACTTCTGAAGGTCGATGATGTGGATTCCGTTGCGCTCTGTGAAGATATAGGGAGCCATCTTGGGGTTCCAGCGCCTTGTCTGGTGACCGAAGTGTACGCCTGCTTCCAGCAGCTGTTTCATTGATACAATACCCATTTTTCTTTCCTCCTTGGTTAGTATCATCCGCGTCCTTTTGCGGTTTTCAAAAGGAGTTAGCCACTCCGCGGCGGACCGGTCAGGATCCTGCCGTCAGAGCACCGGCATCCGCTGGGACGCGTGTCTGATAAAAAAATAAACACAACTTTTAGATAGTAACATATCATCCCGCATTGTGCAAGCCGAAATGCAGGGTTTTCCAGTCAAAAAACAGTATCCCGGATCCGGGGTTCGGGATCCGGGTACGGGATCCGGGGTTCGGGATTCTGGGTTCGGGATCCGGGGTTCGGGATCCGGGGTTCGGGATCCGGGGTTCGGGATCCGGGTACGGGATCCTGGGTTCAGGATCCGGGGTTCAGGATCCGGGGTTCGGACCCGAAAACAGATTTTCCCGGACTTCATTCCCAATTCTGCCCGGAATTCTGTCAGGGCTGTACCTGCCTGTGCAGGTCCGCCAGTTCCCCGTAGATCGCGTCGTTCAGGACTTTGATGTATGTGCCCTTCATTCCGGATGACCGGGATTCGATGACGCCTGCGGACTCAAACTTGCGGAGGGCGTTCACGACGACGCTCCGGGTGATTCCCGCCTTGTCGGCGATCTTGCTGGCGACCAGAATGCCCTCGACACCGTCGAGTTCCTCGAAGATATGGATAATGGCGTGCATTTCCGTATAGCTGAGCGTGCCGATGGCAGACTTCACGACCGCGATCTTGCGGTTTTCTTCGGCGGTCTCCTCTGTGACCGCGCGCAGCATCTCCAGGCCGACGACTGTGGTCCCATATTCGGAGAGGATGATATCGTCGATGTCGAAATGCTCCCCCTCTTTATAAATAAAAACGGTTCCCAGCCTCTCGCCCGCGACTTCTATAGGGAGGACGATCCCCATCAGATCCGCGTCATCATTTGAGAGAAATCCAAGAGTGCGAAGACTCACGTTCTCATGAGTGGAAAGGACATCCAGCAGCCTGGCGTTCAGGCCGGGATCAACAAATGTGCCCACCTCTTCGATGATCAGCTCGTGGGCTGTCCCGACGGTGCCGCATTCTCCGACTCCCAGGACCTTTCCCTTTTTGCTGATCACAAGGATATGTGCCTGCAGAATATCACTCATGACTCTGCAGATATCATTGAACACAACTTTCCCGGTATCATTGTTGTGGATCAGCTTTTCAATTTTTCTGGTATTATCCAACAGAACGACATTGTTTGTTGTCTGCATATTTTTCACCTCTGCTCCTCTTCCGATTCACCGCGGTTCTTGACAAATCCGCACTCACTGTCCGCGCATACAAGGCGGTTTCCTTTTTCAAGCATCAGTCCGCCGCAGCGGGGGCATTTTTCCGGGGATGGTTTCTGCCAGACCATGAAATCACATTCAGGGTTTCCCATACAGCCGTAATATCTCCGGCCTTTCTTGGACATTCTGACTATGATATCCTTTCCGCATTTGGGACACTCAACCCCGATCTTTTCATAATACGGCTTTGTGTTGTGACATTCCGGGAAGCCGGGGCATGCCAGGAACTTGCCGTGCGGTCCATATTTGATGACCATATGTCTGCCGCAGTTTTCGCAGATCTCCTCAGTCTCTTCGTCCGCAATATGTACTTTTTCCAGCGTTTTTTCCGCCTGGAGAACAGCCTCATGGAGATCGGGATAAAAATTCTCGATGACCGTTTTCCAGCGGACTTGTCCGTCGGCTATGCCGTCCAGAAGAGCTTCCATGTTGGCTGTGAACATGGGATCAACGATCGAAGGGAATGCTTCTTTCATGATTCCGTTGACTATATCTCCCAGTTCTGTCAGGTAGAGATTCTTTTCTTCTTTGACAATATAGCGGCGGGCCAGGATCGTCGTGATCGTCGGGGCATAGGTGCTGGGTCTGCCGATTCCCTGCTCCTCCAGAGCCCGGACTAGAGATGCCTCCGTATAGTGGGGGGCAGGCTGGGTGAAGTGCTGTCTGGGGTCAAACTCCTGCAGGGTGAGGGTACTGCTTTCATCAAGCCCCTTGCCAAGGACAGGACTCTTCTCCTCCTCGTCCTCTATATAGACCTTCTGATAGCCTTCAAACAAAAGCCTGGAAGCCGAAACCGTGAAGAACTGATCGGGGAATCTTTCTCCGTCTGCAGCGGCAGAAGATCCTGTATCCGCCGGTGAACCGACGATTCTGACCTGTGTGGTCTCGTATCTGGCGGCGCTCATGCGGCTGGCCACAAACCTCTTCCAGATCAGCTGATAGAGACGGAACTGTTCCCTGGAGAGGGAGTCCTTAATCTGCGCCGGAAGACGGTACACGTCTGTCGGGCGGATCGCCTCGTGGGCATCCTGCACCTTTCCGTTCTTTTTGTCTTCCCTGGCCTGCTCCATAACGTACTGCTGACCGTAGTTCTCCCCGATGAAAGCCACGGCTGAAGCCTGCGCCTCATCAGACACACGCACACTGTCCGTTCTCAGGTAGGTGATCAGAGCGACCGTGCCCTGGCCTTTTACCTCAACTCCTTCATAGAGCTGCTGGGCAATCCTCATGGTCTTCTGCGTGGAGAAGTTCAGGACCTTACTGGCCTCCTGCTGCAGCGTGGAAGTAGTGAAGGGCAGAGGCGATTTGCGGGTCCTCTCGGAGCGGCGGATCTCACGGATGGAAAAAGCTCCTCCTTCCAGTCCCTTTACGATCCGCATGGTCTGCTCTTCATTGTCCAGGTCAACGCGGACCGGCTTGCCGTCCTTGCCTGCCACTCCGTAGTAGCGTGCAGTCAGAGGTTTGGTGCTCCCTTCAACTTTGAAGGTCGCATCCAGCGACCAATACTCCTGCGGAATGAACGAATTGATCTCGTCCTCACGGTCTGCGATCATGCGCAGCGCCACCGACTGCACCCGGCCGGCAGAGAGTCCTCTCTTCACCTTCTCCCATAAAACCGGAGAAATCTCATATCCGACCATGCGGTCCAGAATACGGCGGGTCTGCTGGGCATCCACCAGATTCATGTCAATATCCCTCGCGTTCTTGAGAGATTCCGTGACTGCCTTTTTTGTAATCTCATTAAAGGTGATCCTGGAGACCTGCTTATCTTCGATATCATCCAGTTTCAGTGCGGCCTTGAGATGCCATGAAATAGCTTCCCCCTCGCGGTCAGGGTCCGTCGCCAGGTAAATACGGTCCGCCTTTTTAACGAGTTTTCTCAGTCCGGAGAGCAATTCCCCTTTGCCGCGGATCGTGATATAGCGCGGTTCATAATCATGCTCTATATCTATTCCCATCTTGCTCTTGGGCAGGTCTCTGACATGTCCGTTGGATGCTGCGACCTCATAAGAGGATCCGAGAAATTTTTTGATCGTCTTCACCTTCGCAGGTGACTCCACTATTACCAGATTTTGTTTTTTTCGACTTCCAGCCATATGTTGTTTACCGGTTTCCTTTTGCTTATTTCCCTGCAGGGGCAAAAACCCCCGCCTGTTCTCTCCCTCCTGACGTGCAGGGCGGCGGGATCAGAACAGCTGTGTTTATCCTGTCAGTTTCTTTTATGTTTTTTGTCTTTTCAACTCTGTAATTTCTGTATCAGTTCTCACAGCCCCCGATACCGAGTCTGTGTTTTCGTTCGATCATCTCATCGATGGTCTCAATATATGTTGCGACGTCCTTGCAGTTGTCGCTGCGCTCGATCCGGCCTTCGGGGAACACGGCCTTGGAAATACTGCCAGCTCCCAGCGCCAGGATCGACTGCTTTTCCTCCATGATGAGGATGTTGTACATTCCGGCTTTGCCGGGGCGCGCATATCCGACATTCTCCAGATTGCCGGATATATTTTTCTGCCTGTACAGGTAATAGGGTTCCATCCCCATCCCGGCTGCCGCCCGGGCGGCCAGTTCCATGCATCCATCCGTATTATTTATAGAAGAAAAACCCTTCTGCTCGATATACTTCTGCATGCGGGAGCCTCTCTTGAGAGCCAGGGAATGAACTGTGAGACTGTCGGGTGAGAGTTTCTCAATCTCCCTCAATGTATTCGCCACATCCTCTTCTGTCTCTTCGGGAAGGCCAAGTATGATGTCCATGTTGATGTTGTCAAATCCCGCGCTGCGGCACATGGCAAAGGCCTGTCTCACCTCATCCACAGTGTGCCTGCGTCCGATCAGACGCAGCGTCTCCTCATTCATAGTCTGGGGATTGACGCTGATCCTTGTCACATGGTGGTTTTTGATGACTTTCAGTTTTTCCTCCGTGATGCTGTCCGGCCGTCCCGCTTCGATCGTGAACTCTTCGATCCCTTCCATAGGGAAACAGGTCTCCAGCATGGAAAAAAGGCGCTCCAGCTGCGGCGGCTCCAGGGTGGTAGGGGTTCCGCCTCCGATATAGACCGTGTCCAGTACACGGCCTTCCATCAGACGGGAGGCATCCCTCATCTCTTTTTCCAGCGCGTCCAGATATTCGTCCACACGGTCTTTCCAGACCGCCAGGTTAAAAGAGGGGAAAGAACAGTACAGACAGGTCGTCGGACAGAAAGGGATACCGACATAGAGGCTGTATCCGTTTTCATAGTGGATCCCTGACAGAATCTCTCTTTCACGCTGGGCGATCTGCGCGGACAAAAGAGCCTTTTGAGGGCTCACCAGATGATCCCGCATCATCAGCGAGGCGGCCTCTTCTATACTTTTTCCCTGCAGCAGGGACTGCATGGCGATCTTAGTGGGCCGGATCCCGATCAGCTCTCCCCAGGGCAGGGTCCGTCCCTCCCTGTCCGCCAGCATGCCGTATAGCAGATGCTTGACGGCCGTCTTCAGTTCCGGGCTCTTTCGGGCATAGGACAGTCCTTTTTCCGCCGCGGCAGAGCGGGTATCGCTCCCATCGCAGAAAGAGGCTGTGACTTCCGTATCCGAAAAAACCACCCTCATGAAAGGCTCCTTTGCGATCTGCTGGTACTTGCGATTACCGGCGGCATCCCCGGCAGTGAGGACTTTGACGTCCTCCCGGGGATAAAAAGCCTTTAGCAGAGAGTGGATCTCATAGCGGTATAATTCAATATTTTCAATTACAGTGATCATAGTGTTACAATACAGACTCCCTCGAATTCGAGGCGTTTTTGCGCGATTTTCAGCGCAAAAACCCGAGTGGAACGGAGTTCGCCCCATTCTCGAAGCGAATTCAGCATGGGCGAACGCAAGTTACAGTCACGCCCTCGATAGGGCGTGACCAGTAACATCATAGTTGTTATCCATCGGCAGATGCGTAAGCACTGTCAGCACTCACGCGCGCACAAACCAGTTGTGCTTCTTTTCATATCCGATCGAGGTCTCATTGCCGTGTCCCGAAAAAACAGCCGTATCATCGGGAAGTGTATAAAGCTTTGTCCTGATGGAATTGAACAGGGTATCCTGATCGCCGGTGGGCAGGTCGGACCTGCCGATCGAGCCCTCGAAGAGGGTGTCGCCGCTGATCAGAATATGCCCGTCCTCGATGTAATAGGCACAGCTGCCCTCAGTGTGGCCGGGGGTAAAAATCGTGCGCATAGTGATGCCGGCAAGGGTCACTTCCTCGCCGTCTTCAAGATAATGGTCGACCTCAACTGTGCAGGGACGGCCGATCGAACCGGACTGATTGAGCTTATGGGACTCGCACAGGCGCTTCTCATGTATGCAGGCATAAACAGGAGCTCCCGTCCTTTTTTTCAGGGCCTCAAGTCCCATGATGTGATCGAAGTGGGCGTGTGTCAGCATAATAGCCTTGACTTCAAGTCCCCTTTTGGTCAGTTCCTCATACAGCCTGTCGCCCATATCCGCAGGGTCAAAAACGACAGTTTCACTGCTTCCCTCTCTGTAGAGGAAGTAAAAATTCGTCTGAACCATGCCGACCACAAAACAGTTGACTTTTATTTCAGCATGCCCCTTATCCATAAGCGCAAATCCTTTCATTTGAAAATTCAATTGACGCATCCGACGCCGTAACCCTGTCAGCTGATAGGCGGGCGGGAAATGCAGGACCAGCCTGCGACCTTTACCTGCCGCGTCAGCCGTTGGTTCTCTTGATTGCCTGTACATCCTGGATCGACTGCAGACGGTTCACGATCTCGTGCAGTTCCTGCCGGCTCTTGACCTCAAAACCAAGGGTCAGAGTCGCGATCCCCTGTCTGCTGGTAGTCGACGTAATCCTCATAATACTAATATCTTTTTCCGAGAAGACCTTTGTCAGTTCGTTGAGCAGTCCGCTCCTGTCCCTGGCGTAAATCTTGATCTCGGCCATAAATCCTTCTTCTTTGCGGCGCTCGGCTCCTTCCGCCCAGGAGGCCTCGATAAGTCTGTTCAACTCATCTTCGGGGAGATTGGAGACATTGCTGCAGTCTTTCCGGTGGATGGAGATTCCTCTCCCCCTGGTGATAAATCCCACGATCTCATCTCCCGGGACAGGATTGCAGCACTTGGAGAAGCGGATCGAGAGACCCTCCGCCCCCTTTATGATCACAGAACCCTCGGCACTCTTGTGACGCGGATGCTGGTTCTCATTCTGGACCTGCTGGATGATCTCCTCGCTGGTCAGTTGATGTTTGTGATCCTCCGCATGCAGGTCGACAAGCTTGTTGACGATCTGTCCTTCCTTTATGCCGCCGTGGCCGATCGCTGCCAGAAGAGCTTCCCAGTCGCGGAAGCCGTATTTGCGCAGGACAACATCCACATAGGCCGGTTTGACCAGTTCGTGCATGTGGAGGCCGTGTGTCTTGGCATAGGCGTAGATCAGCTCACGTCCCTTGATGATATTCTCTTCTTTATTTTCGCGCTTGAACCACTGGTTGATCTTGTTCCTGGTCGAAGCCGCCTTGGCAAAGCTGAGCCAGTCCAGGCTGGGTCCCTTGGAAGAGGCGCTGGTCATGATC
>CACYTU010000046.1:0-42360 GCA_902777355.1 uncultured Lachnospiraceae bacterium
AATCCCTGTAACAGGGGATAGAGGGTATGTGTTGACCCTGCGAGGCTGGTCAGTCTCGCGAAGCCCCGGCCGACGAAGTCGTCCGTGGGTACATCACAGCTACTGCAGTTTGACGTATTGTTATTCTCACTGACAATCAATATTCTTAATCCTGAAGGGAGCAGAGTATCTGAATATGATCGACCCTGCAATTCGATTCCTCGGGAGACAAGGCACCGAACTTATATAGGGGAATAGCCCGGGTGTGGACAAGCTCCCGAGACATCAGCGGAATCTGTACATGCCACTGTCCCCCGCGGGTGTGACGTAGCGGCGCAGCGTCCTGACATCATGATCAAGATAAACCCTGACCAGGGCTTCTGTGCCGATCTCCTTCTCGATTTTCCTTATCGCCGGCTGGTATTTCAGATATCTGTTTTCCGGCATTACCAGGTCTTTGTAGCGGGGACCGCAGACCAGGCTGGTCAGATACTCTGTCAGCCCTTCGTTGATCCGGATCCAGGGGCGGCTTACAATCACGCCGGAGGACCAGACGCCTATAGAAGGCTGGAAGCGCGCCGCCCGGTGGATGAATTCATGAACCAGGCGGGCCTCCGTGACGGGCAGCCCCTGGTCGTGATAGCAATAGATGCTTCCGTCCCTGAAATCACACATGGAAGGAGAATCATTCCAGAATAGTTCCCATCCCGCAGCGTCGCGGTAGCTCACATAATATACATTCCGGTAAATCGGATCCACTCTGCGCCCGGAAATATCCAGCCCCAGGAAATTTCTGTGGAGGTCTTCGTATCTGCCTCCCAGGATCCGGCGGATCTCATGTCTCTGAATTCGAATTTTCATATATTTCCAACCAGGAGGAGACAGGGGACGGTTCTGTGTCTCCTGAACCGTCCTCTGTCTCCTACCGTCAGTCTTAATTCTCTTTGGTCTTGACGATTTTGGTATTCTTCTGCAGCAGGTTTTCAGAATCGAGCGAGTAATGTTCCATGAAGACAGGATGTTCCTCACCGTCGATCAGAATCTGCACCTGCCTGATCGACGGCAGTTCTGTGAGAGAGTTGACGATCGAATAGATCGCCACCTCCGGTTCGACCGGGTAGGGATTGGTGAGGAAGGTCTTGTCAAAAGTGATCGTGCAGATATTGTCGCGGGTCAGGACATTGACCACCTTGGCCTCCGCATTGATCGTGGGATAGTTGAAATCTCCCTTGGGTCCCTTGATGATCTGTTCCGCGACCAGTTTCTCCATAGGAATATTACCGTTGTAGACAACGGTGCGGTAGGTGTCCACCAGCTTTTTTCCGTCCTCGGACGCAAAATACAGGTGCATCTCAGTCCGCTCATAGTTGAGCATCTCGCTTCCGGAATTGTAGATAAACTGTTCCGGTGTCATATTCACGGACTTGTTGCCGCGCTCATCCACAAGCAGTGCTCCGTTGACTCGGATTGTCACCTTGTTAATTTCTTCGATTCCGCAGATCGTATTGACAATTGTGGCCCTGACAAGTTTCTCGGTGATTTTCTCCAGGTCCTTGTATCCCGCGGAGCAATCGATCGTGATTGTGTTTTCCTCGATCGAATAGTCCTGAATCTTGAAACCTTTGACCGGTCCCGACAAGCCCTCCTCCGGATAGTCGAGAGCCAGCTGCTCCAGAAGCTCCCCTGCCTGTTCTTCCACCGTTTGGGAATCGGGTTCATACATTCTCGAGAGAATCCCAGTCCTGGTCGAATTAAGATAAAACACTTTCAGGGAATCTTCAGAAGAACCGCTCTTCGCGCATCCGCTGACAATGCAGAGAAGACACAGACACAGGCAAAGACAGGTGATCACGGTCAGGGAAGTCTTTCTTTTTTTCATGCGTCCACCTCCCCGCTGTTTTTCTCTGAAGTCTGCTCCCGGTTCTCCGCCTGCGGTTTTTGCGTCTGAAGTTTCTTCGCCTGGTCATTCTCTATCTGCGTGTTCTCCGCCTGAAGGTTCTGCACCTGCAGGTTCTCAGCCTGAAGGTTCTCCGCCTGCGGTTTTTGCGTCTGCGCATTCTCTATCTGCGGATCCTGCGTCTGCAGGTTCTGCTGGTTCCGCCTGTTTTTTCCGTTCTTTACGGCATTCTTTTTTTCGGGCTTTTCCTTTTCTGCCTTGGATTTCCTGCGGGACACATGGACAGTTTTTTCAAGGTACTTCTCCCGAGCGCTGCTGTTCCTTCTCACGCGGAGAAGACGGGAGATCTGCCTGCGCTGGTCACCGACCCGAAGTTCCATAGGCTGGGTGGAATATCTGAGCGGAATGCGTACCACGAAGGTAGTGCCCTCACCCTCTTTGCTGGTCATGGAGATCGTCCCGTGATGGCGCAGAGCCGCGCTCTTTGTGATCGAAAGGCCCAGTCCTGTTCCTCCGATCTCCCTCGATCTCGACTTGTCGACACGATAGAAGCGCTCGTAGACCTTCCCCTGTGCCTCTTCAGGAATTCCGATTCCTGTGTCCTCGACAGTCATCTCAAAATACTGGTGGTCGGCGTCTATGGTGAGAATCACTCTGCCGTCGTCACGGTTGTATTTGATCGCGTTCTCCACCAGATTGTTCATGATCTGACTGATGCGGGTCGCATCGACCTCGGCAAAGACTTCCTTCTTATTGACCAGGGTCAGCTCTATATTGCGAAGCCGGGCTATGGGCTTGAGTCTCTTCATGGCGGACTCAGCCAGCTCATTGATGTTCGTTCTGACAACGACAAGTTCGACGTCAGACCGGTCCTCTTTTACCATTGCCAGAAGATCCGAGATGATCTTGTTCTCCCGGTCGATCTCATGATCAATATCTTCCAGGAACTCCCGGTAGACTGCCGGATCCACTTCATCCTCGGACAAAAGCGAGGCTGCGAGCACCTTCATGGAAGTCATAGGGGTCTTGAGCTCATGCGACACATTGGCGACGAATTCCTGCCGGGACTGATCCAGAGCATTCATACGGCCCAGAACATTGTTGAAAGCATCCGCTATATGAATCGTCTCCAGATACTGCGGAGCACTGATCGGCTCATTCGAATATCCTTCCTTGACCTCACGGATATCTCTGGACAGCACCTCAAAGGGCCGCACCAGGGCCCCGGAAATCAAAATGGAAGCAAAAAAAACCACTACAAGCATCATGGCCAGCAGGAGCATGGCCTTCCTTCTGAGAATCTCTTTTGTCTTCGTTATGTATTCCGTGGAAGTGCTGGCGACCATGACTCCTCTGATCGTATTAGTCTGGGTCTTATATGCCGAGGACAAGTCGCTCACGCGCACGGCTGAATCCAGATCCCGCATGGACCTGGTCTCTATGATGGGCATGACGATCTCGATAAAACCGTATTTGGCGTCATAATTTTCACTTCCGCCGCTCCCGTCCGCGGTAAGGCAGCTGATTACATCCTGCGACACAATGGTCTTGTTTTCCGAGAGTCCGTATGTATCTTTTATGACGGTCAGGTTGGGATCTACGATCAGCAGACGGCCGTCATACAGTGTCGCAAACTCCGAGAGCTGCGCGTCGACCAGCCCTGACTCCTGGTTGACCATATAATTGCTGGTGATCAGGTGATTGGCCAGAGAACGAAGCTGCCCTTTGACCCTCTCCACACGCACTTCCACTGCGCGCTTCTCATAATCGCGCAGAATGCCGTTCTGGACAAGGACACAGGGCACCACACCTACCACAAATATAATGATGAAAAAGATCACACGCAGACTCTTCAGAAATGTCAGCCTGTCCAGGATCTTTTTTAGCCTTTCTTTCATAAAAATCTCCGACTTGACCTGATCGAACTGCAAAAAGCAGCAGCGCTCCTGACACTTTCCATGTCAGGAGGGCATCTTTTGTTTTTTCGCTTTTCTCGGATTGGACCTGTAAAAGTGCCTGTTTCGCTCAGACCGGGCCTTTAAAAATACCTGTTTTGCTCAGACCGGGCCTTTAAAAATACCTGGTTCGCTCAGACCGGGCCTTTAAAAATACCTGTTTTGCTCAGACCGGGCCTGAAAAAATGCCCGGCTCTCACCTTTCATGAGCCCGGAAATAATAACCGACTCCCCACTTGGTCTGCACATACCTGGGCTCGGAGGCATTGTGCTCGATTTTTTCGCGGAGACGGCGGATATGGACATCCACAGTGCGGACATCCCCGGGATAGTCCTTCCCCCAGACCATCTGCAGCAACGTGGTGCGGCTGTAGACCTTGCCGGCATGTGTGGCCAGAAGTTCCAGGAGCTCAAACTCCTTGCTGGTGAGATTGATCTCCTTGTCAGCCAGAGTGACACGGCGGTTGTCCAGGTCCATTCGGAGGTCACCCACCTCGATGATATTTTCATCCTTGACCTCAGCCTTCCTGCTGCGGGAAGTGCGGCGGATGATGGCTTTGATCCTGCCCTTGACCTCCAGTGGATTAAAAGGTTTCGTCACATAATCGTCCGCCCCGTAATCCAGGCCAAGGATCTTGTCCATGTCGTCGCCCCTTGCAGTGAGCATGATAATCGGGACGTCGGAAAACTCCCTCACCTGCTGCAGCACTTCAAAACCGGAGAGTTTCGGAAGCATGACATCCAGGAGAACAATATCAAAATGCTTCTCCCTGATGGCATTGACCGCCTCTTCTCCGTCATAGGAGCAATCCACTTCATACCCTTCCTGCTGCAGGCTGTATCGAAGTCCCTTTACGATAATCCTTTCGTCATCAACGACCAGAACCTTTGCCGCCATTCATTTCTCCTTTTCTCTTCCGTAATTCTAAGTATGCAGTCCTCTGCATGATTGTAGTATGTGCTTGCAGGCATACAGTCGTCTGTATGTTGTTTATGCATGCCTGTTAAATATACTTACAAGTATACAGTCCTCCGTATGATTGTATATGCATGCCTGTTGTATATGCTTACAAGTATACAGTCCTCTGTATGATTGTTTTTTTATGATTGCAAGCCGACAATTCCTGCATAACTGATATTTGATTTTAGCTGTCTGCCGCTTTGGCAATTGATTTTATACAGTAATATAATCCTGCATCTTCCGGAAACTGTTCTCTTTGATACCTGAGACATTCATTATGTCTTCTATCGATTCAAACTTTCCGTTTTTTTCTCTGTATTCGATGATCTTTTTGGCCTTGCTCTCACCGATTCCGGGTATTTCCATCAGTTCCTCGACAGAAGCAGTGTTGATATTGACCCTGCGGACTTCGGCGGAACTGCTGCCGCTCTCAGCATCCGTTCTAAGGGTGTCCTCCCCACTGACAGGGCCGCGGGTGATTCCCGGACTGTCCATGTCTGCCGTGGAAAGAACAGCTCCCTCCGTTTTTCCGTTTTCGCCATCCTGCCTGAGCTTTTCCGCTTCTCCGACTGTAGGTACCCTGATCTGCCAGGAGTCCTCCAGTTTCATAGCGAGATTGAGGAAGGAGGTGTCCGCATCTTTGTCGAAGCCTCCTGCGGCTTCTATTGCGTCCCGGATTCTGCTGCCCTCAGGGAGGGAGTAAACTCCCTCTTTTTTCACCGCTCCGCAGACATGAACCGTCAATGTTCTCCGGCTGTCATCTTTCTCCTGCCCTCCGGTATTTGAAGCAGACGCGGGCTCTTTCCCGGCTGCATCCTCCGGATTATCGGGGGACTTATCGAAAGGCTCCTCCTCTTCCGCAAGAGTTCCGTTAACAGGCTCCAGCACGGGCTGCGGAGAGCGGGTCCCACACCCGCACAGAAAAGAAAAAAGAATCACGACTACAGGCAGCATAAAGAGAAATCGCCCCGGAATGCCGGATGCACGGTTCCTCTCTCTTCCGAAAAATAAAGGTGCTGTATCCGCGCAGCCTGTTATTTTCCCATCAGTATGAAGCAAGGGTGTTTTCAGGCAGATATTTTTTATATATACTTTTTTTAAACAGAAAAAAGACATCACACAATGACCTCCGATCCATACTTCCGGCGGTTAATACACTGTGCGATAATAAGATTGTAACATTTTTGTCATATTTTACAAGGCAAACATTTTTAAATGCGTCTATAGGGAATGCATCTATTGTATCTATGGCTTCTATTATACCTATGGCTTCTATATATCTATGGCTTTTATAATATGATGTAAAGGTCAAAAGCCAGGAAAAGGCTCTGAGTCTCGTCAATATACACATACAACCGCAGGACCATTGCGCAGCTCCGAAGGAGATGTTGCGTGCCTGGTACTTGGGCGCTGGTTTTTAGCGCCCTTAGTACCGCTGCCAGCGAACATCATAATATCTATGGCCTCTATAGAAAACATATCAGATATACATTTAGTAAGCATATCAGGTGCATATTTAGTAAGCATTTCAGATGCATATTTAGTAAACATTTCAGGTGCATATTTAGTAAATATTTCAGACACAAACTTTATAAACAGCTTTGATGCATCTTTCTTAAACATTTCAGATGCTCATTTACCAGGCATCTCAGATTCACATTCAGGAACACGGCTGCCATCCCCTTGTCCTTCTTGCACCAATCCTTTTTGGGGAGCCTGATCCTGTCAGTGATATTTGTTATCCTTTCTTAATGGAGGTTATGTCAAGGTTATGTGTACTCGGTTCTACATTGAACCCGGCAGCCCGTCAATGGAGCTGATTGCGGAAAAAGCGAAAAGATCCCCCGTGCTGAGGAGGTTTCTTCTGAACAGGCCTGAAGAAGGCGATCTGCTTCATACCAGCGGCGAGATCCGTCCCACAAATATCGTGCCTGTCATTGCTCCCGACCGGAACAGAAGTCCGGAAGTTTATCCCATGAGGTGGGGTTTTCTCCTTCCCGGCCGCGGTCCTTCAGGAAGAAAAAATGCGGCGATGGGAAATGATACTTCAGGCAGAAAAAGCGCTGAGGCAGGGCGCGAATTTTCTGACCGGAAAGGCGCTGAGGCAGGGCATGAATCCTCTGGCCGGAAAAGCGCTGAGGCAGGGCGAGGCATGCTGGTGGTCAACGCCAGAGTGGAGACCGCTGCCCAAAAGCCTTCTTTTCGGGATGCCTGGCTCAGGCACCGCTGTGTCGTTCCAGCCTCCTGCTACTTTGAGTGGGAGCATTATATGGACGAAAAAGGACGAAAAAAAGCAGGGAGGAAATACGCAATCTGCGCGGGAGAACGTCTGCCGGATTTCTCTGATCACGCTCTTTCGCCTGCAGTTCAGGATGTTCTTCCTCTTTCTCAGACAGCCGGGGATGCTCCTCTTCTCTTACAGGCAGCTCAGAAGGAAGGAAATAATCATTCTGATTCCTCACTTTTACAGGAAATGACGGGGCAGGGAAAAAATCCCGCCTCCCTTACCTGGCTGTGCGGTCTGTACAGAATCGAAAACGGGCTGCCGGTCTTTGTGATCCTGACCAGGGAACCCGGGCCGGAGCTTTCCCGCATCCATGACCGCATGCCCTTGATCCTCCCCGAGGAGGATGCATATGAATGGATCAGGCCCGAAGCTGACCCGCAGGACTTCCTCTCCCGTTCCCTCACGAAAATGCATTTTTCCCCGGTCTGATCATCCTGTACACCGGAAGGGCAGCTGCAGCATTTTTACTCCGCAAACTCTGAAGTCACGGCTATTGCGCGATGATAAAGTCTCCCTTTTTGCACGCATATTCTACGTCTGAAGTCACGGATATTGCGCGATGAAGAATAAAATAATCCCCGCCGCTGCGCGGAATGTAACGAATGACACATTTCCGGCGCAGAAGGCGGGGTTTTTTCTTTTATATCTATATCAATTTATCAGACTGAACAGGTCCAGGTCGGTATAAAGGATCAGACTGTGGAGACAGCCTGCTGCCGGACAGAAAAGTCTTCCGGAAGGGTCAGTCCCTTACGACGACCGAGATTCCGTTGGGTATGCAGGTCAATGATGCGTTTTCGCCCTTGATCTCCCTGGCGCGCCTGTAGGCGGCCTCGAGGGTAGGCGCGTATTCCATCTTCAGGCCTTCGATCATGTCCTTCTGGTCTTCGTTGGCGACAAAGATCACCTTGTACTTGCGGACAATGCGGGCCAGGATCTGGCTGCACCACTGGTCGGGAGCGGTCTTTTCCTGAGGGGTGGCCAGGAATTTCTGATAGGCGGTCTCGATATCGGGTTCGTCCGCGATAATGTGATAGAAGAAATCACCGCCCGTGCCATCCGAGCAGGAGGCCAGCATGATGATGACAGCGCCATCGTTTGCGGTTGCCTCGCCGGCTGTCATGCCCTTGGGGGACTGATAGGCGTTCTGGTCCAGAGGATAGCCGCCGTTTGTGGTGATGACGATATCGGCATAGGCAGGCTTCACGCACACATAGTCAGCGATAAAGTCACAGCCCTTGCGGTGAGCGGTCTCATAGTTGCCTGCAAAAGCCGCAACAGTCTTTTTGTTCTCATCGATGACAACGTTGACGATATAGGCCAGCTTTGCCATTTTCGCCGCCGCCAGCATATCTTCATGCATGGGATTGTGGTCCAGAATTCCGGTGCGGGAATAGGGGCTGTCGATGAACTTGGAGCAGTGGTTGCCCATGACTGTGACGGCATCCGCCACGCCCGGGAGAATGCTCTTGCGCCCGCCCGAGAAGCCGGCGAAGAAATGAGGCTCGATAAAGCCTTCCGCGACCAGAAGGGAAGTTCCGATCGCGACCTTGTCTATGATGCAGTCAGGCCCGCTGGGCAGGACGCCGACCTTGACATTTTTCGAGGGATCGTGAGCGTCATGGACTACGATATGGTCCTTAAACTCTTCGTAAAGCTCATCGCCCAGTTTGTTTTTGAGTTCCTCGATGGTTGTGGGACGGTGGAAGCCTGTGGAAACCAAAAGGGTGATCTTGATATCGGGATTGCCCTGGCGGAGTTCACGGACCATGTTGGGCAGAATGTCTCTGCTGGGAACAGGTCTTGTGTGATCGCTGATGATAATGACACAGTCCTCTTTTCCTTTGGCCAGCTCATACAGCCTGGGGCTGTCAATCGGATTCTCCATTGCCTCACGTACGATATCAAGGCCTGTCCTGTCACTCTTGAGCTGGTCCACTTTACTGGTCAGGACGGGTGTATCGTCCGGTACCTGCAGGTCCTGTGTGGTCTGTGCATAAAAAAATTTGACTGTCTTCATAGATTCTGACTCTCCTTCCCCTAAAAGAGAACTATTCTGTATCTGTCCTTCCGTTTCAGTACGCTGGTGATCTTTCTGACTGGCGTTGCGTATTCACACGTTTTTTCCGACACAGAATACTGGTCACGACCGGCTGACGGCCGTAAACATATGCCGGATTCAGGCCCGACTTCCCCTTAATTAATTTTACCATCCAATCCACATATATCCACTCTGTTTATACAATTTCCGGAAAAGGCTCAAAAAAAATACAAAAAATACACCGGCCGGCCTGTGCCATAACAGGACAGAAGAAGCCGCGGCAGCTCCCTCTCCCGGGTGCAGGCCGCGGCTTTGCCATATCTGATATTCATCCGATATTCTGTTTTCTGTTTTTACGTTTTTCTGTTTTTTACGTTTTTATATCCACTATTATTATGTCCACAATTTTTTTATGTCCACTATTTTTATTTTCTATATTCTTATGTTCTGTTTTTTTAATTTTTCGATGGAGATTTGTCCACAAATATTTTCCGGACTCTTCTCTCTGAGATCTCCAGGATCCGGAAGTCAACGTTTTCATAACTGAATGTACTGTTGACATTGGGAAATCCATTGTTGATCTCGATGCACCATCCGCCCACTGTCTCGGAGTCGAAGGGGAATTTGTCCTCATCCCAATGCATCAGTTCCAGGAAGTCGGATACAGGCATGTCTCCGTCAAGTTCATAGGTCCCGTCGCCCTGTTCCACGACTTCGCGCTCAACCGTATCTGTCTCATCCCAGATTTCTCCGACAAGCTGTTCAAGGACATCCTCCATGGACACGACACCCAGAGTGCCTCCGTACTCATCCGTGACAACAGCCAGATGCTGCTGGGAATTGCGAAGTGAAGACAGCACCGCGGGCAGCTTCATTGTTTTATACACGTAGCAGGTGGGCATCAGAAGCTTCCTGATCTCCACCTTGTCGCGGTCGATCATGGCCTTGAGCACCCGGTTCAGGGACAAAATGCCGATCACATGGTCAATGCTGTCCTCGTAGACCGGAATCCGTGAAAAGGGGGATGTCTCGATCAGCTGCAGGATTTCATCCCAGGGATCATCAATATCGATAGCGGTGATATCCACGCGGGCAGTCATGACTTCAGAGGCGGATGTCTCGCTGAAGTCGATTGCGGCGCTGACGAGCTCCGAGGCATCCTCGTCGAGAATATCCTCGTTTTCCGCCATGTCGATCATGGTGTGAAGTTCCGCCAGGACCACATCGCTGTCATCGGACGGCAGGTCCGGCAGAAGCCGGGTGATCAGATTCACAAGCCCGACCACGATCACGGTCACAGGCTTAAGGACGATCATCAAAACATGCAGGGGACGGGCAAAAGCCCGGGCAAAGCGGGTGGCGTTCTTCTTTGCCGTGATCTTGGGGATGGTCTCCCCGAAGATGACGACTGCGATTGTGATCGCAAGGGTCGAAATCCATGTATATTCTTCACTGAGAACTGCCATGACCGCCAGTGAACCCATGGAAGAAGCCGCTATATTGACCAGATTGTTCCCCACGAGAATGGCTGAGAGCACAACGTCGAAGCCCTCCCGGATCCTGACCGCTCTGGCTGCCTTCCTGTCCCCGTTATCTCTCTGGTGCTCCAGACGCACCTTGCTGCAGGCAGAATAGGACATTTCCGACGCGGAGAAAAAAGCAGAACAGGCGATGCAGAAAATGATGCCGGCTATATAGACATAAAACATACCCATCCTCCGTCACCTCCTGTTATTTGTGCCGCTTTTGGAAAAGGCGCGGGAATAGTGCCTGCCCTGTTCCTGGCGGATCCGGTAGGCGCGCCCTTCCGCAAATGCGCGGGCATCCTCTTCTGTAAATCCACCTTCATCAGATTCTGAACCGGCATCATCTTCCGGAGAACTGTCTCTTCCCTCAACGTGGTCGTCACTGATAAACCGGCCGGTCTCGGGATCTATGCCCGACATTGCGGCGGCGTCACGGTCTTTCTCCAGTTCTTCCTCCGTCAGACGCCTGACCTTCAGACGCATGATGCGGTTCTGGCGCATCACGAGAATGGAAATCTCAATTCCAAGGTATTTAAAGCTGTCGCCGGCGACAGGAATCTGAGGAAATACTTCATAGGCCAGCTCATTCATCAGCTTGCGTCCGATTCTCTCCTCTTCCGCCTCCGTGTAGGGAATTCCCAGCTCGTCCAGCACATCGAGCACATGCTCCTCCGGATTGACGCTGTAGGAGCCGTCCGTCATCGGCACGACGTTGCGCACCGCGCGGTCGTCCTCGTCCCAGATTTCGCCAACCAGCTCCTCCAGAATGTCTTCGTCAGTGACGATTCCCAGGGTCCCGCCGTAATTGTCCGTGACCACCGCGATATTGATCTTTTTGCGCGACATAATCTCCAGAAGATCATCGATCTTGGTCGATTGATGAATGAAATAAGGCTCATAGAGCAGCGGACGGATATCCAGCGCCCGGCCTCTGCGGATATAGTGGCGGATATAGCGGCGGATGTGCAGGATTCCGATAATATGGTCGATCGACCCCTCATAGACCGGCAGGCGGCTGTGATTCTGCTCCTTGATAAATGCCAGAATCTCTTCCTGAGGCATATCGATATCGATCGCCGCCACATCGACCCGGCTTGTCAGGATACTCTCTACTGTGACTCCGCCGAACTGCAGGGCGGATGAGATGAGATCTTCCTGCTCCTCGTCAATCTTGCCCTCCTCGGCCATATCCTCGATGATATCGTAAATATCATTTTCGGTGACAGATGTCTCGTCGTCCCCTTTCGTCAGTTTCGCTGCCGCATTGCCGATCAGTGTCAGCAGTGCCGCCAGCGGGCCAAGGATCTTCATCAGCACATTGAGCAGCCATGCCGTCGAAAGGCTTAGGGGTTCACAATATTTGCGCGCAACACTTTTAGGCAGCATCTCTCCGAAGAAAAATACTACCAGCGTGGTGACCAGTGTGGAAATGGAAACTGCAGAGACGCCCCATCGCTTGGTCACATAGACGGTCACGATGGAACCGGTGGCAATGTGCACTATATTGGTGCAGATCAGAAGCGTTGTGATTGCTTTTTCAAACCGCTCAGTAATACGAAGGGCACGCACAGCCCTGGCATCCCCTTTTTCCGCAAGTGTCTTCAGACGCACCCGGGAGACCGATGAGAACGCTGTTTCCATCACGGCAAAGAGCATAGCGGCTAAAAGCAGCAAAAGAATAATCAGCCATGTAGATCGACTGGCATCATCCATAGAAGTATATCACTCTCCTTTATTTCTTCTGCCGGACACGGACCTGATCCGGCACCGGCTTAAATAATCAGGAAATCACGTGTACTGCGTGATGAATCAAAAACAATTCCTGATTTCGAAAGTATACCACACAACATAGATGTTATCAAACTTTTCACAGCTATACTGCCGCCTGTTTTTCGCCCTGTAAAACTGCTCTCAGTCATGAGCCATATAAATTTCCTGCATAGGCCGTCACCGCGTTTTTTTAGTCATTCCATTAGATATCGACCATTGATTTGTACGATTTATAGTTTGATAATTCTCTAAGAGGCACACATGAAATAATGCCTGTTTTCCGGGCGGGATAATGTCCGCAAACCCGCATGCATCCATATCGGATCCGCGGTTTTCCGGCCTGTCTGCCCAATCCATGGTCCCCCTTCCGGACTGAACTGCTACACTTGCGTATCCGGGCTTTTGTCCGGGCACACATGATCAATCTGAAAAGGAGTCTAAAGAATGAAAATCGGATGTGTAAGAGAAATCAAAAACAATGAATTCAGAGTGGGGCTCACTCCCGACAATGTACGGGCATATACAGCTGCAGGCCACGAAGTCCTCATCGAGAAAGGTGCCGGTCTTGGCTCCGGTTTCCAGGATGAAGAGTACATCGCTGCCGGCGCTTCCATGTCCGACAGCGCTGCGGATGTCTGGAATAATGTCGAGATGATGGTAAAGGTCAAAGAGCCGCTCGAGGAGGAATACCCCCTCTTCCACGATGGACTGATTCTCTACACATACCTTCATCTGGCAGCCGACAAGCCGCAGGCGGATGCCCTGCTTGCCGGCAAAGTAAAAGCCGTGGCCTACGAGACCATGCAGGAAGATGACCGTTCCCTTCCCTGCCTGGCTCCCATGAGCCAGATCGCGGGACGTCTCTCCATCCAGGAGGGCGCCAAATACCTGGAGAAGCGCTTCGGCGGTGAGGGAATCCTTCTGGCGGGCGTTCCCGGAACCCCCAAGGCAAATGTCGTCATTCTGGGCGGCGGCACGGTCGGCACCAATGCCTGCAGGCTCGCCGTCGGTATGGGCGCCAATGTGACGATCTTCGATGTCAATCTGAAGCGTCTGGAGGAGCTTGACAACATGTTCGGTTCCCGCATCCAGACCCTGGTCTCCACTGACAGCAGCATTGAGAAAGCTGTGAAGGAAGCCGATCTCGTGATCGGGTCCGTCCTGATCCCCGGCGCTTCGACCCCCAAACTCTTTAAGAAAAAATACCTGCCTGAGATGAAGAACGGGGCGGTTTTCGTGGACGTGGCGATCGACCAGGGCGGCTGCGGCGAGAGCAGCAAAGTGACGACACATGACGATCCTGTCTTCATCGAAGAGGGAGTCGTTCACTACTGCGTGGGCAACATGCCCGGTGCGGTTCCGCGCACCAGCACCATCGCCCTGACAAACGCAACCCTCAGCTACGGTCTGAAGATCGCAAAAGACGGTCTGGAAGCTGCCTGCAAAGACAGCCGCGCTATCCTTCTGGGAGTCAACTGCTACGACGGCAAGATGACAAACAAAAACGTCGCGGACGCTCTGGCCTATGACTATGTCGATCTCATGACCCTGATCTGAAAACACATTACACTGCAGTGTCATAAAATACTATTAATGTCATAAAAAAGAGCCGCGCGGCCCCGGGATGATCAATCACAGATCTTCTTCCCGGACCGGGCGGCTTTTTTCTTTTATTTTTTATTATTTACTTTTTTACTTTTTCTTTTCCGCTATTGTCTGCCGGAACAGTCAGTCTCCCATTTCACGGATCAGGTTGACCATCTCGATAGCTCCCAGGGCGCAGTCATAGCCCTTGTTACCTGCCTTGGTGCCGGCGCGCTCGATGGCCTGCTCGATATTCTCTGTCGTGACCACGCCGAACATGACAGGCACGCCGCTCTCGAGAGAAGCTGCCGCGACGCCCTTGGAGACCTCATTGCACACATAGTCGTAGTGGCTGGTCGATCCGCGGATCACAGCGCCCAGAGCGATGACAGCGTCGTATTTTCCGCTCTTTGCCATCTTCTTGGCGATGAGGGGAATCTCAAAGGCGCCCGGAACCCATGCGACATCGATGTTGTCTTCATCGATATCATGTCTGATCAGTCCGTCCATGGCTCCGCCCAGAAGCTTGGATGTGATAAATTCATTGAAACGGGCGACAACGATACCGATGCGGACTCCCTTTGCTACCATTTTGCCTTCAAATGTCTTCATTTTATTTATTCCTCCATTCCTGATTCTCGAATATTTTAATCTGTTCTGTATTTCTCAAACCTTCTGCAGATTTGTCTGATATGGTCTGATACTGTCAGATATTGATGATGTGGCCCATTCTCTTTTTCTTTGTCTTGAGATAAAAAGCGTCATAGGGTGTGACCTTCATCTGGATCGGCACCCGCTCAGAGATCTCCAGTCCGAACTCCTCCAGCTGGTAGACCTTGTCGGGATTGTTGGTGAGAAGGCGCATGCTCTTGACTCCGAGTTCTCTCAGGATCTGGGCTCCGATGAAGTATTCGCGCTCGTCTCCCCTGAATCCCAGGGCCAGATTGGCGTCAAGTGTGTCCATTCCCTTCTCCTGAAGCTCATAGGCGCGGAGTTTGTTGATCAGTCCGATCCCGCGGCCTTCCTGGCGCATGTAGAGGAGGATTCCCCTTCCTTCTTTTTCAATCTGGGTCATGGCCGAGGCCAGCTGCTGGCCGCAGTCGCAGCGCAGGGAGCCGAAGGTATCGCCGGTCAGGCACTCCGAGTGGACGCGGCAGAGGATGTCCTTTCCGTCGCCGATTTCTCCCTTGACCAGAGCTACATGGTGCTCGCCATTGAGACGATTGACAAACCCGTAGGCGCGGAAATCGCCGTACTTGGTCGGCATGCTCACCTCCGCCACCCTGTCCACCAGCCTGTCGTGGCACTTCCGGTAGCTCTGCAGTTCCTTGATGCTGATGAATGTGAGACCCCATTTTTCAGCCAGCTGCTTGAGTTCTTTGGTCCGCATCATGGTCCCGTCTTCCCGCATGATCTCGCAGCACAGGCCGCATGCCTTCAGTCCCGCCAGCCGGCACAGATCCACAGTCGCCTCGGTGTGGCCGTTGCGCTCCAGTACTCCGTTGGGCTTGGCCAGCAGGGGGAACATATGGCCCGGTCTGCGGAAATCGCCGGGCTGGGCGTCATCCTGAACACAGGCCATGGCAGTCACTGAGCGCTCCTTGGCGGAGATTCCTGTCGATGTCGAAGCATGGTCGATGGAGATGGTGAAAGCGGTCTCGTGGTTGTCGGTGTTGGTCCTGACCATCTGCGGAATCTGCAGCCTGCGGACAAATTCCTCCGCCATGGGCATGCAGATCAGCCCCTTGCCGTGGGTGGCCATAAAGTTGATATTTTCTGTTGTCGCAAATTCCGCCGCGCAGATAAAATCTCCCTCATTCTCCCGGTCGGGATCATCCACCACAAGGATGATTTTGCCGTCCCTCAGATCCTGAAGTGCCTGCTCAATTGCCTGAAATTCATTCATCACTTTTTCCTCCGGATTTTTTCTTTACCAAAAAGCCCTTTTGCGGCAGCCTTAGCGCCGCCGGCTCTGATTCACATTGCTTTGTCCCCGTCCGCGGCCGCCTTTGGGCCGCTTCACCGGGTTCTCATTGCTTTGTCTCCGTCTGCGGCCGCCTTTGGGCCGCTTCACCGGATTCACATTGCTTTATCCCCGTCCGCGGCCGCCTTTGGGCCGCTTCACCGGGTTCTCATTGCTTTGTCTCCGTCTGCGGCTGCCTTTGGGCCGCTTCACCGGATTCACATTGCTTTGTCCCTGTCTGCGGCCGCCTTTTTGGCCGCTTCACCGGGTTACATACACTTTGATTCAAATATATATTTTTCCAGCTTTATATCTGCTTTCTGACACTTTACTGCGCTGGCATCAAAAGCCGTTTTTCAATAAAAAGTCCCGGGTGATCCCGCCTGATGAAGAGCTTTTTCCCTTTGAAGCTCCCTTTGAAGCGCCGCTTCCCGGGATCACGCTCCCTTCTTTTTCCTGTCCGGGCGCACTGTTGGGGGCAGGCCCCAGATAGAGCAGCTTCTCCACATATTTTCCTATGATGTCTGTCTCCAGATTGACCGAGTCGCCTTTCCTGCGGTCCTGCAGGGCCGTCACGCTCACCGTGTGCGGAATCGCGGAAATCGAAAAAGTCTGTTCCCCGACCTCCGCGACTGTCAGGCTGATGCCGTCGATCGTGATCGATCCTTTTTCCACAATGTACCTCATAACATGGGGTTCCGCCCGGAAAGTATACCAGACTGCGTTGTCATCGCGGCGCGTCTGTGTGATGATCCCGACGCCGTCCACGTGGCCTGCCACGATGTGGCCGCCGAATCTGCCGTCTGCCGCCATGGCCCGCTCCAGATTGACGCGGCTGCCGGGGGCAAGCTTTGAAAAGGAAGTCCTCCGCAGTGTCTCATGCATGACGTCTGCCGTGAAGGAATCGCTGCCCAGGCTGGTCACGGTCAGACAGATTCCGTTGACGGCGATACTGTCTCCGATATGTGCGTCTTCCAGCACTTTTTTAGCTGAAATCGTGAGTACTGCCGAGGCGCGTCCTTTTTGAATCTGCCGGACGATACCCATCTCTTCCACAATTCCTGTAAACATTTTTACCTCCAAATCCGGGCGCTGTGCCTCGTCGGAACAGCCTCCCGGTCCGCCCTTTCTCTTATGTCAGGATGCTCCTGACCAGGTACGGAGCAGAACATTTCAGTTCTTCCTCAGCCGGGTCCGGAACTGAACATCGCGGCTCTTTCTCTGCCTGCTTCAGCACAGGACATCTGAGTTCTTCCCTGACCGGGTCCGGAACTGAACATCGCGGCTCTTTCTCTGTCTGCTTCAGCACAGGACATCGCCGCTCATCCTTCGCCCCGCGCTCCCTTTGCGGACTCTTCCCTGGATCAGATAGTCATCTCCAAGTCTGGAGACCTCGGTTCCTTCCAGCATAAAAGCCAGCCTGGGATCCATCACTCCTCTGCCTTCGACCGGGGATTTGGCGTCAGCTCCGCCGAATATTTTCGGTGAGATATAAGCCGCCACGCGGTTGACGACTCCGCTGCTGAGGGCCGACCAGTTGAGCGTGCCGCCGCCTTCCAGCAGAATGCTGTCGATTTTTTCCTCTCCCAGCTTTCTCATCAGCTCCGGCAGGTCGGGATGTCCGTCTGTACGCTTTACTTTCAGGATCCTGCATCCCTTGTCCTCGAAGCGGGATATCTTCTCTATGTCGTCTGTGCAGGTCGCAAAGATAGTCGGCACCCGTTCCGCTGTCCTGACAATATTACAGTCCAAGGGGGTCCTGAGATTTGTGTCACAGATGATCCTCACCGGATTTTTCGAATCCGGGAGGCGGCAGGTAAGCATAGGGTCATCGGCGAGCACTGTGCCCACTCCGACCATGATCCCGCTGAGATCGTGCCGCAGCTTCTGCACATGCCCTCTTGCCTTCTCTCCGGTGATCCACTTCGATCTGCCTGTGAAGGCGGCGATCTTGCCGTCCAGAGTCATCGCGTATTTCATGACGACATAGGGCGTCCCTGTCCTGATAAAGTGAAAAAATATCTCGTTGGCCTTGTCGCATTCCTCCCGGAGTACCCCTTCTGTGATCTCCACTCCGTGGTCTTTAAGAATCTGAATTCCTTTGCCGCACACCTGGGGATTGGGATCTCCGCTGCCTATGACCACCCTCCGGATCCCCGCCTCCAGGATCGCGTCGGTACAGGGAGGCTGCCTGCCATGGTGGCAGCAGGGTTCCAGTGTCACATACATGGTCGCTCCTGCCAGAGGTTCCGTGCAGTGCCTGAGGGCGTTTCTCTCTGCGTGCAAGTCTCCGTAACGCTCATGGTATCCTTCCGCGATTACAGTCCCGTCATCCCGGACGATCACCGCTCCGACCACGGGATTGGGGGAAACCCATCCCCGGCCCTTTTCGGCCAGTTCCAGCGCCCGCCTCATATAGAATTCATCTGGCTTTCTCTGCTCTGCCATTTGCTGTCTCCCTCCTTCCGGTCAATCCTCATTGGATTTACCCCGGGTTGATATTTCTTTGATTTCCAATTCAGTCCATGCGTATAAATTCAACCCATGCATATAACAAACACAAAAAAATGCCCCGGACTTGAGGTTCTGCCGGCATTTCTCCGTTTTTTAGAAAAGGCCATTTAGGGGATTCCAAGAGAATACCGCCCACTTTTCGTCAAAGCGGGAGCTGTCAGACAGTTCCTGAATCAGGGCATACTTTTTAAAAGAAATTTCCGTCAATTTTTCAGCAAGACCCCTGCGGATCGTTTTCCGCCGGGCACTCCGAACAATAAAATTCCGAAAAATAAAGCAGAAACAATTGTCATGAAACAAAAAAACCCCGGAACTTTTCTATTTGTTCCAGAGCTTCGTTTCATAATGGATCATAATGAAGAGAATCATGTATCAGTCAGAACACGCATCCGCACTGTCCCGGCATGCGCCGGATCCGGCAGATGACGACGACACAAACGCAACCCGGGACTTTTCCGTCCCGAAATGCACTCAGATTATCTCTGCTGATTCCATCCGAAATCTTCTTCCATCCAGACTATACTGTCGGCCTCGGAGTTTCACCGGGTCATGCCTTGCGGCTCGTGGGCTATACCACCGGTAGGGACTTTCACCCTGCCCTGAAGATTCTTTATAAGATTAAATTACTTTAACACTATACAGCAGTGAACAGAACCTGTCAACAAGTCATGCGTTCGGAAATGTACTCCGAATGAACAAAAATGTACGCATATCTTTTTTACTGAAATGCAAATGTCATTTTTTAAAAAAGTCTCGTCATCTGCACAGAAAGATTTTAAACATGCAAAACACCTCCACAAACTCCGGCATTCCCGGAGCCTGTGAAGGTGCCAAATAACTGGTTGTGCTGTGAAGGTGCCAAATAACTTGTTTTTTTGTGAAGGCGCCAAATAACTGGTTGTGTTGTGAATGTGCCAAATAACTTGTTTTTTTGTGAAGGCGCCAAAAAGCTTGTTGAATTCTTCCCGGAACAGATCCTGCGGTCAGGCTCTTACTGCACTTCCACCAGCTCGATGCGGAAGTTGAGCTCCTTGCCGGCCATCTCATGGTTGGCGTCAAGAGTGATCATCTTCTCATCCTTGGCTGTCACAGTGACAGGGAAGGGCTGTCCCATCATATTTCTGAGGAAGACGCGCTCACCGACATTCAGGTCCTCGGAGCCGGGGAGCTGACTGATCTCAATGGTGATGATATTTTCGGGATCAGGCATGCCGTAGGCTTCCTCGGGCATCAGGTGGATGTCGACTGTCTGGCCGACTTCCATGTCAGCCACTGCCTGGTCGAAGCCTCTGATCATCATGCCGGCGCCGCAGATGAAATCCAGGGTCTGGCCGCGGTCATAAGAGGAATCGAACTGTGTTCCATCGTTGAAAGTACCTCTGTAGTGGACTCTGCAGGTTCTTCCTGCATTTCTGCCTTCCAGAATGATCTGAGGAGCACCGCCGCCACAGCAGCCTCCGCAGCTTTCTCCGCATCCTTCTTCGCCGCAGCCTTCTTCGCCGCAGCCTTCTTCACCATCGCCGTGATGGCCGCACTCATGGCCCTCGCCGTGATGATGGTGGTCACAGTTGGCGCCCGTGGACACCAGGCTGCCGGCAAGATAATCACGGACTGCCTGGTCCGCATCCCCTTCGGCACCTGCCACCACTGTGATTCCCGCCTGCTGCAGAGCATTCATGGCACCGCCGCCCAGGCCGCCGCAGATCAGCACTTCGATGACCTTGTCCGCCAGAAGTCCCGCCAGCGCGCCGTGGCCGACACCGTTGGATCCGATCACCTCGGCGGAGACGATCTTTCCGTCTTCCACATCATAGACCTTAAAAGTCTCAGTTCTTCCGAAATGCTGAAAAATATTACCGTTGTCATAAGTTACTGCAATTTTCATCTGTTCTTTTTTCCTCTCTTTCAGATATGCCGGAGCTCTCCTGCGATGAGCCCCCGGAAAGTAGTTCGTGAAAACAATCTCTCCGACGGAATCCGCAGAGGTTTGCGGCACTCGATTATCGACGCAAATCTCCGAAAGACCGGATATGCGGGCATATCCGTCTTTGCGGACGCTTGCTCGCTGTTTAATCAATCTTCCGCAGCGTGCCGCAGCACGCAAGTAGATTAAATTTAACGCAATTGAATATATCATGTCAAGGGTATGTTTCCCTGTTTGGACAGCGGTTTTTTCCAGACTTTGGATAAAGTAATATTTTCCTGCCCGGGCTGCAGTTTTATTCTGCCCGAGCTGTTGTATATTTCCATGTCTGGAAAGGTATATTTCCTTATCCGGATAGTGTTTTACTGCCCTGCCCGGGTATATTTACATTCCCTTCTTTTATTTTCTTCCGCAGAAAAATCACCGTATCAGAGAATGTTAGTATTGAATTGTCTGAGGACAGCACGGCATGATTCTATGCCGGGGCAGGGAAAAAGGCTGTATTTGTATTGTATGATGTAAAGGTCAAAAGCCAGGAAAAGGCTCTGAGTCTCGTCAATATGCACATACAACCGCAGGACCATTGCGAGCGGCCGGTACTTGGGCGCTGGTTAACCACCTTTTGACCCCGACATCATTGTATATCACATCCTGCCCAGAGTGTGACGAGCAGACCTGCGACTTCTTTATTCCATGAATCATTCCATGAATTATTCCATGTATCCTCGCATGAATCCTTAAAACTCCTTATTTCTTTTAAAGTATCCGCAATTGCGATACAATAGGTTGAGCACGAATACCTACTGTTCCGCTTTGCAGGATCAGGACAGAAACAGAATGGAGTGGACGAATGCAGGATTTTACAAATTTATGGAAAGAACAGGATTTGCCTTCCGGCGAGACAACCAGACTCGACAACGCCCAGGACCAGTTCAATCTCTGGCTGAAAGAGAACGGTTTTTCCGAAGACGCGCTGGTCAACCCGGAAGAAAGCAGCCCTTTTGAGGATTCTTTTCAGGATCCGGATGACAACACCTGGAAATTCGAGGCAGGTTCCGCCGATGAAAATGAAGTATTCAAAAGCTTTTTTGCCTACATACAGAAGAATGTGACCAGTGTTCCTCCCCACAGATATCTTCTGCGCCGCCTCCTGAGTCATTTCGGGATTTTTATCGGAACAAACAATTTCGAAGGTCTCTGGCAGCACGTGGAAAACGAAAAGTGGCGTATCTCCGGTGCGAACGGAAAGACCATGCTCAGTCCGTCACTTGAAGATAAGCTTGCCTCCGGAGAGGGCGGTACAGCTGAATCCATGGACGAAAAAGATTACAAAGAGATCATCACCGTCCTCAGCAACCGGCTCAAAGAATGTTTCCCTGATGGCATGATCAAAGGAGCCTGGACGACCTGGTTCCGCCAGCTGATCAAGGATCCCAATGTCGACCGGCTTCGCATGCTGGCTCTGGCCCTTAAATGGGACTGGGATACTTATCATCTTTTCAAGGCAAAAGTCCTCAAACGCCGCGCCCTGAATCTTCTGGACTGTGAAGACATTCTCGTTTTTATCAGCCTGAACTTTGCGCCCCAGTGCGGCAGAGAGCCTTTCGGGACCTATCTGAGCCTGCGGGATATTTATCTGGCGCCGCCCGCTTCCCGGCCTGACTCCGAAGCGGATCCTGAAAGCAGTGGAACTGCCGGAACCGATACGGAAGAGAACAGTTCCGTAAAAATCGGGGATATGCTGAGCGAACTCCTGAGCCCCCACGGCGGTGTAAGCTCCCTCGACATTGACACACTGCTTTCGGAGCCGGACGAAAATCTGCTCCGGGTGATCCGGAAAGTAAACGAACTGAACAGCCGGAAAGTCATGCGCAGTCCCCAGAAAGTCTTCCTGGAGCAATGGGATCAGTTCATGTATCACCTCTCTGTCCGGGAGGAATACTCCGGCTACGATAAGACAAACAAGCACCGTGTCTTCAAATATCTGTACGGCGAGAATGTCGAGAGGCAGGTCAGCAGCTCAGGCGGCAACAGGATCGCGGATCTGCCGGACAGCAAAATGGCCCGCCTTGCGCCCGGCGGAGAAAAAGATTTTTACCTCGACAGTCAGGAATTTCTCGACACGCGTATCCGCGACAGTCTTTTTTATACTGTCAACTTTACATCCGACGAAGTGCGGCAGCGAAATCTGCTTCTCACCATGGCATTTTTGAATTATGTCTATCTGGGAGGACTTCCGTCTTCCTATGAGATGAGAGTCGGTGAATTTTCATACAATGTTACAGACCTGCTGAATCAGTGCGGTTTTATGTCCCTGCACAGCGCGAGCGCCTACGACACTTTCCTCAAGCTTCTTTTGTCCTGCGAAGACCCCTTTGAGCTCTTCCGCTTTATCTGGCACAAAAAGACAGAATCGGAATTCTGCTGAAAAACCATACCGTTCCCGGACAGACGGACAGACAGACAGGAGCCGCACGATCATCGCAGACAAATGACAGCCGTCGACACGGTCCGGTCAGAGATCATGACCGGCAGGATAAAGACAGGCTGCGCCTGCAGCCGCACTGAAGAAGAAGGCACAGATCAATAACCTGCATCAGCGAAAAAAGGAGATGTTTACGATGGCGGAGCGAATTCTGATAAATAAAAGCAAAAAGGCAGGAAAGCGTATTCCCATGCCGGAGGGTACCGTTTTCCCGGTCACGGGAACAGATATCCTGATCGCGAGAGACGGAAAAGAAAACGAGTATTCCTCCGGCAGCACATGTCTGGTCTACAGAGGACATATTGTGTCCGGAACCGGGATCGTGACCGGCATGCATGTGATCATAAAAGAATACTATCCCTCCTCCTGCAGTGATTCTGGCGGACTGGTCCGCCTTCCCGACGGTTCCCTGGTTCTGGAAAAAGGCGGGGAGGCAGACGTTTCTTTTTATAAAAACAAAGAGCAGTTTCTGCAGGGTCTGGAGTACCAGAAGGAACTGGCGGGCTCCAATGCCATGGAGATTTCCATCCGCCCCCTCTTTATCAGCAACTGGGGGAACACCGTCTATATCATCAGCGACGCCCACAGGGGCAGCGACCTCAATCTCCATTCCCCCGGCTCTCTGAAGGAGGCGGTCTCCGTCGCGATCTCCTTCGCGGAGACAATGGGGATCCTGCACGAAAACGGCTATATCATGACCGATATCAAAGCGGATAATTTTCTGTGGATCCAAAAGCCCAACTCCGTCCGGATCATCGATTCCGACAGCCTTGTGCCCTTCAGGGATCCGGTCCGCATGATGCAGAAACCCCTGTTTGCCAACAAGAATCACCGTGCTCCGGAGCTGGACTTTCTGCAGATCAAGATGCGGGAAGGGATTCCGGCGAAGGAAATGCGGATGCTCAAAAGGGTCATGCTGACTCCCCAGACCGACCTGTACTCTGAAGGAGTCTTCTTTTTTGAACTCTTTTTCAAAAGACTTCCGGGATTCTCCGACTTCAGGTCCTATATAAAGCAGTGCGCAGAGAATAAGACCGACGGAAAGCAGCAGCTGATCGATGAGCTCGCAGCCCTGTACGGGTCCGAGATCAGGGAATCAGGCTCGGATACCACCCGGCTGCTGTCCTCTGTCCTGTCAATTCTCGAAAAAATGCTGATTCGCAATCCCGCCGAGCGGAGGTCCATGGGATACCGCGCCGACGGGGCCCTCGTTTCCGATTTAGAAGAAATCTATGCCCAGCTCTCCTCGGATAAGATCGTACTGCGCCGCGAAGCCGCCAGCGCCAACGCCAGATTCACCGCATACAACCTGCTGCAGAAATACCCGCTCTTCGACTATGCCGTGCCCGCAGCCCTGAATGCCCGCCCTTGTGCCGCCACAAAAGCTGCCGCTGAGACCAACGGGAAAGCTGCCGCCGGCACCTATGGAGAGGCTGCCGCTGGCACCGACGGGAAAGCTGCCGACGGCACCTATGGGGAAGCTTCCGCTGGCACCGACGGGAAAGCTTCCGTCTGTGCCGTCACAAAAGCTGCCGCAGGAAAAGAGCTCCGTGTCGCCATTGTCGGAAGCCACGTCATGCGGACAGACATACTCTCCGCTGTGCTGTCCATCGGACAGATGCCGGATATGCCCCTGGTCGTGGAACTGATCTCCGAAGACGCGGAAGCTTTCTGGAAGGATTATTTATCGAAAAAGAACAACCCCGGACTTGCCGGGGCAGTGACCTGGGAATATGCGCAGGACAGCAGAGACGGTCAGTCACCTGCCTCCATGGAATTCGACGACCGGCTGGTCTCCCGCCCCCTCGCCCATCTGATCATTGACAGGCGGGGCTGGCCGGAATCGCGTGTAAGAAACTACTCAGGCACCAAAGCCGCTTCTCCCGATAAGTCAACAGATGCCGGCCATGAGCCTTATCCCGGCTATTACATCATCCTGGAGGAAAGCCCGGAGAAGAAAAAGGCCTGGATCAGATATGCCGCCCGCAGGGCAGCACAGATGAAGCAGGCCGCGAAAACGGCAATGATTGAGGACCTTTCAATGACTGCGGACATTTCAATGGCTGCAGATATTTCAATGGCTGCGGAAATGAAGCGGGCTGCCGGAAAAGACCGGGTGGCAGGCGCCGGCGTTCCCGGACCTGTTTTCATCGGTTATCTCAGATTTGAAAATGAAGAGCCTTCCCTGCGGGAATCCCTTTCTGACAGCAGTCTGCTGGCGGACTCCTTCACCCGAAAGAATTCTGACAGCCTGTTCCCGCACAATCAGAATACAGCTTCCTCCGCTGAGGTTCCCTATACTCTCTATGCGATCAGCGCGGAGGCTTTTACAGAGGATTACTCGGAAAAAATGTTTTCCGAAAAAATCTACCACATGGGTCTGATGGCTCACGCCTATTACTGCAAAGCCCTGGATTCCGACGAAGAAATCGATATGGCTGCTCTGGAGCGGGATTTCCGAAAAGATTTTTACAATATCACTTCCTCCGAGCGATGTGCCCTGCACGGCGTCTACAAAATGTCAGGCATCGGGATCGACAGCAAAAGACCCGGACATATCAGAAAATTCAACCGTATGATCAATGATCCTGCCGTCCTGGAAAAGCTGGCCTGGCTGGAGCACCTGAGCTGGACGGCCTTCATGCTCACATCGGGCGCAGTCCCGGTGTCCATGGACGAGTTTGAAAAATATGCCTATACCGGCTCCAATGACTGGAAAGATAAATCCAACAGCGCCCACATTCGTCATCCCCTGCTCGTGGCTTCGGGATACAGCACGGAAAACACCCTTCAGGGAATCCAGTCTCCCGAAGAGATCACGCCGGAAATGTTTGAGCGCCTGGATCCTCTGGACAAGGTCTCGGTCCGGATCACACGCTGGTACGCCTCCCGGCGGGAGGATTTCAAGGCCTGCTATCTGACCTGGCTGGAAGACCTTACGGCCCTCTGCAAAGGGACTGCCCGCACAGGCGGAGCTTCCCTGCCCGAAACCGCGGAGCCTGCCGGCACGGCATTTTTGCCCTCTGGAAAAAACAGCCCCGGGGAGCATGATACACTTCAGGAGCAAAAGAATGCACAGGAGACACCCGGCGAAGAGACCGTCCTTCTTCTATCTGCGCTCAGGCAGAGCGGATTGGAATGCATAGAACTGGCCGGCAGCTCACTGGTCCCCCTCGAACCTGCCTGCAGGATGCAATGGCTGACAGCAGTGCAGAGAATGCAGGACCTGTATTCCGGCAGCCGCGAGGTTCTGGATCTTCTCCTGACCGCAAAGAACCGGATCATGAAGCCTGTCTTTCACTCTTTTGAGGACAGAGATTTTAAACAAAACGACAGAGAACTGACCAATGCCGTCATGGACATCATCTCCTGATCTTCTTTTCAAAGGGCTCTGTGTTCTTTTGCAGTGATCAAATACCAGAGATTTCAGCCCCAAGGAGGGCAGCCCCAAAAGGAGAGACCGATTGATGATAACAGTTATCAAACGACACGGAAAACCGGTACAGGCATATATACTTGGAGAAGACTCTCCTGTCCTGGACCGGTTGATCCGGAGCGGAAAGATTATACCCCTTCCGGACGGAAACTATGAAGTGATGTCAAGAGAAGCCGTCCATGGGAACAGCGGACACGGAGAGACAGCTGCCAGGGGTGACTATATAAAGATTGATTCAGACGGATACCCGTATCCGGTCAGACCCGGTTTTTTCGAGGCAAACCACACTCACATCAAAGACAATGAATACATACAGAACCCCTCACCGATGTATGCCTGGACCATGGACCAGCCCATGTGCCCGGAAATTGAATTTTTACAGCGAAATAAAGGGCTGATCCTCAACCGGGAGGATTTCAGCCACGCGTTCTCCGCCCCTCTGTGGGGAACCATCGAATCCGCCCCCGGCGATTCGGTTCTCGTTTTTTACAGTATCACTTATTCAGAGGACCACACAGTGACAGACGCGGACTACAACTTTGTCGTCCGGCAGGAATTCGACAAAAGCTACCAGGTACTCCCGGGCCAGATATGATTATATATTTCCTCCCCTCCGACCGGCCCGAGTCAATACCCCGGCCCTCCTGAATCCCGGGGCGAAATCAAGAAAGCAGCATGGATGCTATTGCAGATCCATGCTGCCTTTGATTTGGCTCAGCTGACAAATTCCCTGTCATTGTTTCCTGCCAGTATTTCCTGTCATTGTTTCCTGTCAGTATTTCCTGTCATTGTTTCCTGTTAGTATTTCCTCTCAGTATTTCCTGTCATTGTTTTCTGTCTTTGTTTCCTCTCAGTATTTCCTGAGAATCATCTCCTTTGAAGCCACATATTTGTCCGCCATGCAGACCAGGGCCGCCTCTTTTGAGCGGGGCGGGGAAAACAGGGTCAGAGGCCACATATGCCCCCGGATAATATTGAGTTCGTTGGGCGTCAGACCAAAATCCCTGCCGGCGTTTTCCGCCGCCTTACCGGGATGAGAGGTTCCGTGCCGGTAGGGGGTCAGCCCCTCTGCCTTGATATCATAGAGATAGTAGTCGTGCAGGAGGGCGCCCCGGGCAAGTTCCCGCTCGTCGATATCCCAGCCCAGCTTCTCGGCAAGCCGGAAGCTTGCCTCGGCGACCTTGATGCTGTGGCTTAAAGTATTTGTTCCGAAATGCTGGGGGAACTCCTTCATCCGCTTCACTTTAGGATCCAGGAGCAGCCTGTTCAGTTCCGTAAAAAATCGTTCTCTGCTGTTTGTCATAACAATTCTTCGCTCGTTTCTCTGCTGTATTCTGATTGTCTATATTCTGACTGTCTATATTCTGATTTTCTATATTCTGACTGTCTATATTCTGACTATCTATATTCTGACTGTCTATATTCTGATTATCTATATTCTGATTATCTATATTCTGATTACTGTTTGTTTTCGGACTGACAGTAGTGAGCTCACATCCATCAGAATGGATTTCACTCCCTGCAGGAGGCGGCAGGAATCTATGCCCGCGATCCGCCCCCGCTCCTCCCCCGGTCCGATTAAGTGCCTGCTCTTTAATCGTCCAGCTTCAGACGGGTATGGCTTCCGCCTTCCCTGGTCTTTTTCACAACGATCTGCCTGCCGATCCTGGACTTGAGCTCACTCACATGGGAGATGATACCTACCAGCCGCTCGCCGCCCTCAGTCAGGTCTTTCATGGCGTTCATTGCCTGGTCCAGTGTATCCTGATCCAGGGAGCCAAATCCCTCGTCCACAAACATGGTGTCCAGACGGATGCCGCCCGCATGGGACTGGATCTCATCGGAGAGACCGATGGCCAGGGACAGGGAGGCTATAAAGGACTCACCGCCGGACAGGGATTTGACACTGCGGGTACTGCCGTTATAGTGATCGATGACCTCCAGATCCAGACCGGTCTGGGACTGTGCGCCGGCATCTTTGACATCGACCCTGCGCAGATCATATTGCCCGGAGGACATGATCGCCAGACGTTTGTTTGCCCGCCGGATAATGCGGTCAAAGAGGGACATCTGGACATAGGTCTCAAGTTCCACCTTGGATCTGCCCTTGAGTCCGGTCCCGGAAGCCGTGTTGGAAAGGGTGTTGATCTCATTATAGCTGCGCTCCGCCTCTATAGCCAAAGCACTGTGTTCCTGCAGCCTTTCCAGAGCTTTTTCGTTGGCGGTCAGACGTCCGCTGATGGTGACGATCCGGTCGTCATTGGCTTTTTGTCCCTCTTCATTCTCCTTCAATAACCCGGTATCTTTGGCCTTGTCATAGACGGGGGCTTCCTCAATCTCTTTCTCAATACTCTTTTTCAGGGTGTCGGTCTCTTTAATCCGGTCCCGGATCCCCTGCAGGGTTTCCCGTGCCTCTTTTATGGCATCGAGGATCTCCTGATTCCTTACCTGGAACTGTCTGATGGCCTCTTCCGCTTCTTTCCTTCCATCATAATGAAGCTTCTTGCGGCGGTCATCTATATTCCTTTCATAATGCTTTCGTTTCTCTTCCAGCGCACCGATCGAAATATTCAGCGCATTGATTTCTTCTCCCAGAAGACGGATTTTTTTCTCCAGGTCTTCAATTTCCCTGGTCAGTGTCTCCCTGCGCCTCTGCTTCTTCTCAAGAGCGGCAATATTCTCTTCGCAGGCCCTGAGCTCGCCTTTGATCTCCTGCTCTTTTTCAGCTGCTTTCTCTTTGACAGCTCTCTTAAAGACATCAGAAAAAATACCGCTATCAGAATTCTTTTCAGCGGCCTGCCCTTCGGAGGTCTGCCCCTGCAGTTCATCCCTGAATCCGGAGTCTGTGCCGGTGACGGTACCGGAAAGGATTCCGGAACTTAATCCTGAGCCGGTGCCTGAAACAGTCCCGTTGCCGAATCCGGTACCATAGGCGGCGCCGGTCCCGGATCCGGTCCTCAGGAGTCCGGCAACAGTCTCTTCTCCCAGCACTGCTGCTGCGCCCTCGCGCACGGCCTTCCACTTCTCGACTGCGGTCGCCTGGGCTGATGCCGCCTCCCTGTGCATATCCGTGAGCTCTTTATCCAGCACCTTTTTCTGTTCTTCCCGCTGTGGAACAGCCTGCTCGAGTTCACTTTTCCTCCCCGCCTTCTGCTCCAGAAGGCGGATCTCATTTTCGAGTGTCTGTAATCTTGCAGCGGTGGTATCGATTTCCTCCTGCAGGACTGACGAATCCGTCAGATTCTTTTGATCCTTCTCGTCCCCTGCCAGGGCTTCCGCGTTCTCCCGGCACTGCTTACTGTGGGAAGCGGCTTCCTGCGCCTTGGCTGCAGCCTGCCTGCCAAGTTCCGCAGACCGTTCAGTCAGGATCTTATGCTGCTGCTCCGCCTCTTTCAGTTCCTTTTCAAACCTTTTTCTCTCTATAATGGCGTCAGCTGCTGCCTTCTCCTGCTCTTTTGCCCTGTCGGCATCTTCTGTGTTGAGCCTGAGCAGCTCATCAGATGTCAAATCCTGCAGGCCGGGCTCATCCCGCAGCTGCCCCAGCATTCCTTCTATCCTGTCAGTCAGTCCTTTCACCTTTTCAGCCTGACTCCCGCAGTCTTTATCAGCATTATGAAAGGCTTGTTTGTCATCGTCTCTTCTGGCAGAAGCGGCGTCGACCTCATCCTGGGAAGGCACATTTTCCTCCCTCCTGCAGGGGGAAGGGTGATGGATAGAGCCGCAGACCGGGCAGGGTATGCCGTCTTCCAGCCTGGCCGCCAGAATGCCTGCCTGGCCGGCCAGAAAGCGCTGATACAGTTCCTCTGCCTGCCTGGAGGATTCTGAGGAAATCAGCGCAGCTTTTTCCTTTTCCCCAATCAGTTTGTCAAGGATGCCATTCTCCCTGACAAGCTCCTTCTCGTATCTCTGCAGTTCATTGAGCTGCTTAGCCCGCTTCTCAGTTCTCCGGATCAGACTGTTGGCCTCCACCTGCTCTGCTTCCGCATTCTTGCGAGCTTCGATCTGTTCCCTGAGCCGGCCGGTCTTCAGCTCCAGGTCCTGCAGCTGCTCCCCTGTTTTTACGACCTCTTTCTGCAGATTCTTTGCTTTTTCTTCCAGTTGATACGTTTCGAGCAGGGCATTTTGCAGGCCTCTCAGGTTTTTGCCGCGAAGGTCAGCATCTTTTTGTCTCTGGCGGAACTCAGCCAGACTGACCTCGACGCCGGAGAGTCCGGAGAGTTCTTCCTTCATCTGCTTTGTGTTCTGCTCGTGAACTAATATAGCATCCTGTTTTCTGCTCTCCAGTTCCTTTTTCTGCTTCGCGGTCCTGTCCTCCGACCCGGCCTGAGCAATTTTCTGCAGAAGATCCCCTGCTCTGGACAGGCGGCTCCCTGTCTCTTCTTTACGGGCGCGGGCGGTGGCAAGCTCCTCTCCGACCCGGTCCAAAGTTTCCAGTTCCTCCTTACCGGAGGCAAGATTCTTCTCCAGTTCCTCCTTCTCAGAGGTCTTTTTGCGCAGCAGCAGCTCATTCTGCTCCTTGTCACGCACTGTGTCGCCGAGCCCTTTTTTCTCCTGCTCCAGAAGGTCATACTCCTGCAGAAGAATGGATTCCGCTACGGCTTTTTCACGGCAGGACTGTGCTTCAGCCTCCCTGCCCTCGGCTTCCTCCAGCACCTTTTTCTGAGCGGCCTCTTTCTTTTGTTCCTGATCGAGGATTTCCGCCTGCTTTTTCGCTTCCGCCTGCTTTTCCTCGATCTTTTGTGCCGCGTCGATCCGCTTGATCAGCTCTTCCTTCTCCGAGGTCAGGGCCCTTCTCCGTTCCTCTGCCGCTTTCCTGTTTTCCTGATCCGTCCTGATCAGTCTGCCGATCAGCAGGACACTCTCATCTGTCGTTTTTTTGTCCTCCAGAACCTCCTGCCTCCAGATTGTGGCAATCTCCGGGTCCGCGTCCGGGACGACATCCTCCAGGTCCCGTCTGCAGCTCCGGTGCAGATCCCTGAACCTGTCGCGGTAGACGGCAGCCTCCTCCTTCAGTCTCTCCTCCAGCTTCTGATAATTTTCCGTGTGGAAAATCCTGCTCAGGATTCCCTTCCGCGTCCTCGTATCTGCCAGCAGGAGCTTTAGGAAATCTCCCTGGGCGATCATGGAGATTCTGGAAAACTGCTCCTTGTTGATCCCCAGAAGGTCGGTGACTGCCGCCGTCACCGCCTGGTCTTTGGTGGTCTGAGAACCGTCCGGATGAAACAGGATGGACTCCGCCAGCTGAGTGGTCATACCACCCCTGCCTCCTTTGCGGGGGCGCTCATAGGAAGGAGTTCTCTGAACCTTATATTTTTTTCCACTGCACTCAAATTCCAGGCAGACCACTGTCTTGGTCTCCGGCCTGGCATACTGGGACCGGAGCATTTTGTTATCACGGTTCCTGTTGCTGGCTCCTCCGTAGAGGGCAAAGCTTATAGCATCAAAAATAGTCGTCTTTCCGGCGCCGGTGTCTCCGGTGATGAGATAAAGTCCCTCTGTGCCCAGTGCCTCAAAATCTATAGTCTCACTGGCCGCATAGGGGCCGAAGGCGGTCATTGTCAGCTTCAATGGTCTCATGGGCCGTATTCCTCCCGTATATAATAAGAAATATTCACGACTCGCTCGTAAATCTTACGCGCAGGTCAAAGATTTCCCCAGATTTCTGTAATCAGTCTCGCTGCCAGTTCTTTCTGAAACTCACTCATTCCGGTCCCGTTCTGCTTCTCGTACAGTTCTCCGAGCACTTCGATCGGTTCCTTGTCCAGGGCTTCCTCCTCCGCGGCAATCCCATCGTCCGCCTGACCGGTCCGCGTGTTGTCATATTTGATTTCCATCAGATTTTTATAGAAACGCGAGCGCAGCCTGTACAGGGCCTGGTCGATATCATGCTCATCCGTCAGGATCACCCGGTAGTAATCCTCCGCGGAAAGGGCTGCCGTAAACTCCGGGCTCATGACTTCTGCAAAAGCCCCTCTGACAGTCTTCAGGACCCGCCTTGCCTGCAGCGGAATTTTGGAGATCTCCACCTGTCCTTTTTCCCTCAGTTCCACAAGGGTCACGCATTTTTTCTGTTTCTCTTCAGAAAAAGAATACATGAGCGGGGAGCCCGCGTAGCGGACCGTGTCCCTGCCGATGTGCTGGGGACCGTGCAGGTGCCCCAGGGCGACATAATCAAAATCATCGAATACGGAATATTCCACGTTGTCGAGGCCGCCTATATGCTTCTGCTCTGAATCGCTCTCCTGGGGACGGACGCCGTTGGCCGTCACATACTGGTGGGCAACCGCTATGTTCCTGGCGTCCGGATCGACCCCTGCATGGCGGATCAGGGTTTCCATGGCATCCGTCCACGTGACAATCCTGTCATCCGGCCAGGCATCCCTGACGACAGAAGGATGGATATAGGGAAAAAGATAGACATAGACAGGTCCATAGGCATCCTCAAGCCGCACGGGCACAATGACGCCGCCTGTTCCGGAAACAGCTGACTCCACAGACTTCCGGCCCGCACCTTCTGCATGCAGGTCTGACGCAGCAGAGGCCTCTGAGTCCTCATGCAGGTCTGCTGCCTCCGAAGTCTCCCCCTCAGCATCGTCCGTATACGGGTCCGCTGACCCCAAAGGCTCCCCTTCCACGGAGTCCGCATACAGGTCATCCGCCTCCTCAGGCTCCTCGTCACGGCGTGCGCCCGTGATCCGCCTGGAAATATGGATTCCGCTGTGTTCCATCACCCGTCCGCCATAAGAGACTCGCTCAGCAGAATCGTGGTTTCCGCTGACTATAAAGACCTGCACACTTCTCGCGGTAAGCGAGACCAGGAAGTCGTCGAAGAGATTGACCGCCTCCACCGGAGGAATCGATTTGTCATAGACATCCCCGGCGACGATCACCGCGTCAGGATGCTCCCTGTCGATCAGTTCGATGACCCTGTCCAGAATATATTTCTGATCTTCGATCATGGGAAATCCGTTCACACGTTTTCCCAGGTGTAAATCCGAAAGATGGAAAAATTTCATTTAAACCTCCCAAAGTGATGTACCCACGGACGACTTCGTCGGCCGGGGTTTTACGCGCCGTTTCGATAATCGGAGAGAAATCCTCTCTTCAAAGTCTTTCATCTATGATCTTTGAAGTTGACGGTTTCCCGTTGACATTCTAAGTGAAAAAGCTTTCCGCGCCGCTCTTTTTACAGATAGATAAGGCATGGTTAAAACCTGTATTGCTCCGCGCGTAAGGCGCTCCCGCAATGCTTTTAGTATAATACCCCGAACTTCTTCCAGCCACCCTGCAAAAGAACAATTATATATTTTTTTCTGTCAGCCTGTTGCTGTTCACGCCCTCTCGAGGGCGTGAACAGCAACAGGCGAAAATCCCATTCCAAATCGCTTACGCGATGGGATTTTCGCCGTCAGACTCCGGTTTTTGCGCTGAAGATCGCGCAAAAACACGTCGAATTCGAGGCGGTCTGAGCAGTAACGTAAGCCTGCCTTATGGCTTCTGTTTCACAAATCATCGGCTGTCTTTTAGGGAAGTGTCCGCCTTTTCGAAGACATTCTTAATCATCATGCTCACAATTAAAAAGCTTAATCGAAAGCTCTGTTCTTCCCGTTGACAAGTCTGTTAAAACACACGTTAACCCCCATAGGCTTGTTCCGGAAAAGGCGCTGATCAATCCCCGGAGTCCAGGCGGGTTAGTGTACTAAAACAAAAACATCCGAACCGGCCTTGAGGCAGCGTGCCAGCCTTGACGGAGGGAATGATGTGTGATACGGTAATTTTTGCGTGAATTAAATATGACAGTTGAAACATTCGGAATATTATATCCAGACTTTCTGCTCTGGTTTACAGACCGGATGTGGATGTGACTCTGGAGAATCTCGTTTTTGTTCGGGTACCGAAGGTGCAAGGCGGCACGGAATGTCCGCCGAATCTCTCAGGTAAAAGGACAGGGTAAAAATCATGAATCTGGATTTCGGCCGTGGGATAGCTCCCCGGCCGTTTTTTCATTGCACACCGACGCATATCAACAGATAATAATCCCACAGGAGGAATACGGCATCATGCTCCACATTGTACAGACCATCAATTCCTATCTATCAGACTACGTTCTCATGATCCTGCTGCTGCTCGTAGGTCTGTGGTACACATTCAAAACCAGATTTGTCCAGATCCGCTGCTTTGGAGAAGGTCTGCGGAGTGTGTTCGGAAATCTCAGTCTGCATGGCAAGAAGCATGAAAAGGGCATGAGTTCATTCCAGGCTCTGGCCACTGCCATAGCGGCTCAGGTCGGTACGGGAAATATCGTCGGTGCCTCAGGCGCTATCCTGACAGGCGGGCCCGGCGCCATTTTCTGGATGTGGCTCATAGCCTTTTTCGGCATGGCTACTATCTACGCGGAAGCCGTTCTCGCGCAGGAGACAAGAGTACACGGTAAGGGCGACCATATACTGGGAGGACCGGTCTACTATATCAGAACAGCATTTAAGGGAGCCTTCGGCAGGTTTCTGGCCGGTTTCTTTGCCTGCGCGATCATCCTGGCTCTGGGTTTCTTCGGCTGCATGGTACAGTCCAACTCAATCGGTTCCACGATGCATACCGCCTTCGGCTTTCCTTCCTGGATCATGGGTGCCATCCTGGTCATCGTCTGCACCTTCATTTTCCTTGGCGGTATGAAGCGTCTGGCTTTTGTCACGGAAAAGATCGTCCCGATCATGGCGGCCATATTCCTGCTCGGAGGACTTGTCGTACTGCTCATGCGCTTCACCCTGATTCCCGCGACATTCGGCTTGATCTTCCGTTACGCCTTTGCCCCCCAGGCAGTCATCGGCGGCAGCTTCGGTATGGCTCTCAAGACAGCGGTCTCCCAGGGCGCCAAGCGCGGGCTCTTCTCCAATGAAGCAGGTATGGGCTCCACCCCCCACGCCCACGCGCAGGCCAATGTTCCGACTCCCCACGACCAGGGCGTCGTGGCCATAATAGGTGTCTTCATCGACACCTTCGTAGTCCTGACCCTGAATGCCCTTGTCATCATCTCGACCCTCTACACACCCGGTGGAATATTGGCCAACGGATACACCGGAAAGGAAGTCAGCGCGGCGGGCGAAGTGATCACCAAGACCAATCTGGCGCAGACAGCCTTCGGCACCGTATTCGGCACAGGCTTCGGCAACATCTTCGTCGCTGTCTGCCTGCTCTTCTTCGCCTTTTCGACAGTGCTCAGCTGGAATATGTTCGGCCGCATCAACGTGATCTACCTTTTCGGCCACAAAGCCGTGGTTCCCTATCAGATCATCTCCCTGGTCTTCATTTTCCTGGGAACCCTTGCTTCCAATGACCTGGTCTGGGAACTTTCCGATATGTTCAACCAGCTCATGGTCATCCCCAACTCAATCGCCCTCTTTGCCCTGACGGGAATGGTGGTTGCTTGTTTGAAAAAGAAAAAATCCTGATCCCGGCCTTTTGTCCGCCGCAAGATGGAAAGATTCATTACGCGGGCCGTGTCAATAGGGCAGAGGCTGCCACGCCGCCCACTACCCCCGACCGGCCTTTTGTCCGCCGCAAGGCAGAAAATACATTACACAGGCCGTGTCATAAAAAAACCGCTGCCTTCCCTCACACTTGGGAAAGCAGCGGTTTTTTTCGGATTATATATTATTATTCATCCCGCAGGACTCGCGGGCGAGTCCTGAATCATTCATAAGCGGAAGTAACATGTTCTTCCGGTGTCATCGGGTACCGTTTTTTTATTCTGCCAGGTTCCCGGCGATCGCAGCGCCCAGTATCTCTGCCATCTCGTCGATGTGCTCTTTCTCTGTGACCAGGGCAGGCACGAAGCGGATGATGTTGGCACCGGCATTGATCAGAATGAGGCCTTTGTCCATGGCGTCCCGGATGATCGGGCCGACGGGTCGGTCAAAGACCAGTCCCTGCATGAAACCGACGCCGCGGTGCTCTGTGATGCAGCTGTATTGGGAAGCCAGCCTGTCCAGTGTCTGAGTCAGGTAAGGAGCGGTCTCTGTCACGTGATGGACCAGGTCCAGGGCCTCATATTGGTCGAGGACTGCATTGATCGCCGCACAGGCGAAAGGATTTCCGCCATAGGTCGTGCCGTGATCTCCCGCGACAAGAGAGCTCTGTCCGACTTCTTCCGTCATCAGGAAGGCGCCTACCGGCACGCCGCAGCCCAGAGCCTTGGCACAGGTCATGATGTCGGGACGGATGCCGAAGCGGTGCCATGCGAACATGGAGCCGGTGCGTCCCATACCGCACTGGATCTCATCAAAGATCAGCAGGATGCCTTTTTCATCGCAGAAAGCGCGAAGTCCCTTAAGGAAGTCTTCAGAAGCAGGCAGCAGGCCGCCTTCGCCCTGAACAGGCTCGACGATGACCGCGCAGGTCTTGTCGTTGTAAAGAGCCTTCACGCTGTCGAGGTCATTGAGGCGGGCGAACTGCACGTCGCAGGGCATCTGGCCGAAGGCTTCGCGGTAATGGGGATTGCCCGTGACCGAAAGGGCGCCGTAGGTGCGGCCGTGGAAAGAATTTTCCATAGCGATCACCTGGTGGCTTCTGCCCCCGTCTTTGAGGAAAGCGTGCTTCATAGCTGATTTGAGGGCGCCCTCCACGGCCTCCGCTCCGCTGTTGGTAAAGAAGACGCGGTCCATGCCGGAGACCTTTTTCAGCCTTGCGGCCGCTGTGATAGCGGGCTCGTTGTAAAAATAGTTGGAGGTGTGCAGAATCTTGTCGATCTGCGCCTTCAGAGCGTCATTATAAGCCTTGTTACCGTACCCCAGCGCGAAAACCGCTATGCCGGACATGAAATCCAGATATTTTTTGCCGTTTATATCGTAAAGATACATTCCGTCGCCCCGGTCCAGAACGATCTGATAGCGATTATAGGTGTGGAGCAGATCCTGTTCGGCCTGGTCTATCATTGCCTTCATTTTATTGTCTTCCATTATTTAATCCTCTACTTTATCCTGTATTCTGATTTTTTTATTTCTCCCGGTTCTGTTTTTTAATATCCTCTGTCAGCGTTGTAGTCGCCCTTGTAGAAGACGGTTCCGACGCCTCTGTCCGTGAAGATTTCCAGCAGCAGGCAGTGGGGGATCCGTCCGTCCAGGATATGAACACGGTGCACTCCGCCCCGTACGGCGTCGGTGCAGTTGGCGAGTTTGGGCAGCATGCCCCCGCCGACGATTCCTTCCTTCACCAGATTTTCCGCCTCGTTGATGTTGATGCGGCTGATCAGAGAATCCGGCTCGTCGAGGCTGCGGAGTACGCCGGTGATATCGGTCAGGTAGACCAGCTTGTCGGCGCAGACCGCACGGGCAATGGCGCTTGCCGCCTCGTCCGCATTGATATTGTAGGTGTTGAAATCATCGTCCATTCCCAGGGGAGCAACGATGGGCAGGTAGTCCTTTTCCAGCATATCGAAGAGGATCTTGGGATCAACGTCCGTGACCTCTCCCACAAAGCCGATGTCCTTGCCGTCCGCGTATTTTTTCTGTACGTGCAGAAGGTTTCCGTCCTTGCCGCTGATGCCGACTGCCCGGATCCCCAGCTCCGCAACCATGGAGACCAGCTTCTTGCTGACGCTGCCCAGGACCATCTCGGCGATCTCACAGGTCTCCGCGTCCGTGACACGAAGGCCGTTGACGAATTTAGCCTCCTTGCCGCTCTTTTTGACCCAGCTGCTGATAGCCTTGCCGCCGCCGTGTACGATAATGGGCTTGAAGCCGACCAGTTTGAGCAGGGTGACATCCTGGATCACGCTTCGCTGAAGCGCCTCGTCACTCATGGCGCTGCCGCCATACTTGACGACGATGATCTTCCTGTTGAATTTCTGAATATAAGGAAGTGCCTCGATCAGCACCTGCGCCTTCTGCTGCGCCTCAGTCTGTTCTTTATTCAGATAAGGTTCCATTTTTTTCTTTCCTTCCTGTATCCTTCAATCTGTATCCTTCAATCTGTACCTTTCAGCCGCTTATGCTCCGCGTTCCCGCAGTGAGGAAAACAGATCTGCTGTTCCTGCATCCTTCTATCGCATGGATTCCGCGTTCCCGCAGTGAAGAAAACAGAATTGCTGTTCCTGTATCCTTCAGCCGCGTGTATTCCGCAAATGGTACCGGTTGATTCTCAGCTGCGGTAATCCGCGTTGATCTTTACGTAATCATAAGTGAGGTCGCATCCCCACGCCGTGGCGGAAGCCTGGCCCATGTGGAACTGAGCGAGAATCGTGACTTTTTCTTTTTTCAGCAGTTCCGTGGCTTCTTCTTCGCTGTAATCCGCGGCTGCGCCCTCTGTGAAGATCAGCATACGGCCGGGTGTGCCGTCGGCTGACACGTTTTCCTCATCGACAAAATAGAGCTGCAGATCATCGGGGTCAAACTCAACACCCGAGTATCCCAGGGCGCAGAGGATTCTGCCCCAGTTTGCATCGCTTCCGAAGATGGCCGCCTTGGTCAGGCTGGAAGTGATGACAGATTTGGCCAGGATGCGGGCGTTCTGTTCCGTATCCATACCCTGCACGTTGACCTCGATCAGCCTGGTAGCGCCCTCCCCGTCTCCGGCCATCTGCATGGCCAGCTCCTTGCAGACAGTATAAAGGGCCTCATAAAGAGCCTGATAGGCAGGTCCGTCCGCCTTGTCGATCACAGGATTTCCCGCCTCGCCGTTAGCGAGGACCAGAAGTGTATCGTTGGTGGAGGTATCTCCGTCGACCGAGATCATATTGAAGGTGACATCCACAATGGCGCTCACCGCAGTCTGAAGCACGGAGGCCTCCACCGCGGCATCGGTCGTCACATATCCCAGCATGGTGCACATATTGGGATGGATCATGCCGGAACCCTTGGCCATGCCGCCGACGGTCACGGTCTTTCCGTCGATCTCAAAAGTGCAGGCACACTCCTTTTTGTGGGTATCGGTGGTCATGATGGCCTGCGCCGCTGCTGTGCCGTGAGCCAGGTCCTCTCCCAGCCCTTCAGCCAGCGCCGCGACACCCGCGCAGATGCGGTCGATCGGGAGCTGGAATCCTATGACACCGGTTGAGCCCACCAGCACGGAATCAGCAGGGACCTGCAGATGGTCTGCTGCCGCGCAGGCCGTCTGACTGCAGTAATCCAGCCCCACCTGTCCGGTGCAGGCATTGGCGATTCCCGAATTGACGACTACGGCGTGCATGGGTTTCCCGCTGCGGACAAGATCTCTGTCCCAGATGACCGGAGCAGCCTTGACGACGTTCCTGGTGAATGTTCCGGCTGCCGCACAGGGCGACTTGCTGTAAATCATCGCCATATCCGTTCTTCCCTGATACTTGATCTGTGCTGCTGTCGATGACGCCTGAAAACCTTTTGCGGCTGTGACGCCGCCCTCTGTCATTTTCACAACTATACTTCCCATGCCTTACCTCTTTTACTTGTAAATATTTGTCAAATAAATTTGCCTGTGATCATTCTTTATATATGTTCGGACTGACCTTTCTTTTTAAATAGGGATCGTTCTTTTTAAACAGAAATCATTCTTTTTTAAACAGGGATCATTCTTTTTAAACAGGGATCATTCTTTTTAAACAGGGATCATTCTTTCTTTTTTATTATAAGAGGATCATTCTTCCTGATATTCCACAAATTTCGTGATATTTTCCTCGTTCAGGACGAACTGGTAATAATTGCAGTCCTGCCGGCAGGTCCAGCCGATCTGCCTCCAGAAAGCATTTCCCACGTCATTTTTGGTAAAAGCGATCAGGGTCACGCGGTTGATCCTCTCCCTGCGCAGGGCATTCATGCAGTAGCCCACCATCTGACGCCCGATTCCCTGACGGCGGTATTTTTTTGCCACGCATACGTGGTAGAGACAGCCCTGGCGCCCATCGCTTCCGCACAGGATCGCGCCGACAACCTTCTCTCCGCAGACCGCCACGACACTGGTCGTGGGATTTCTTTTTAAAAAGCGCTCTATTTCTTCTCTTGTATCATCGATACTCCGGATCCCGAAACCATGAATCGTCATCCAGAGGCGTTTGACCTGTTCATAATCCTCGATGATCATGGCCCGGATGCGGTATTGCACCGGTTGTTTCTGTTCTGTCATATATTTTCTGTCTTTCTTCTCCATCTGTTTTTTTCGCATGTCTTTTCATTATAATACAATCTCTTTCACATGCAAGAAAGAAAAGGCCGGATCATCAATGGCCGTACGCTTTAAGTAATATACATTATTCCCGCATATTTGTCCAGCTGTATTGAATATTTTTCCATTTTATACAATGAATATGCATTTTTCATTAAAAATATTCACATTTTGGGGCTTGCATTCGACCATTGAATGATGTATAGTGATAAACGTTCCGAAGAACAAACAAAAAAAAGTATTACGGGACATAATTCTCATAGACAACATTATAAATAGATACTGCCGGTAATCTGCCGGTAATCATCAGGAGGAAAAAACATGGGCACAGCAAACGAAAAGGTTATTCTGGCATACAGCGGCGGTCTGGACACAACAGCGATCATCCCCTGGCTGAAAGAAAATTACGGCTTTGATGTCGTCTGCGTCTGCATCGACTGCGGACAGGAAGAGGAGCTTGACCACCTCGAAGAGCGAGCCAAATACTGCGGCGCCGAGAAGCTCTACATCCTCGATGTGACCGATGAGTTTGCCGATGAATATATCGTTCCCTGCGTACAGGCCCATGCCGTATATGAAAACAAATATCTCCTGGGCACATCAATGGCGCGTCCTCTGATCGCCAAAAAGCTTGTTGAGATCGCGCGCAAGGAAGGCGCGACCACGATCTGCCACGGTGCGACCGGCAAGGGCAATGACCAGATTCGTTTCGAGCTGGGCATCAAGGCTCTGGCTCCCGACCTCAATATCATCGCCGCCTGGAGAAGCCCCAAGTGGAACATGGATTCCCGTGAGTCCGAGATCGAGTACTGCAAGCAGCACGGCATCGAGCTCCCCTTCTCTGCCGACAGCAGCTACAGCCGCGACCGCAACCTCTGGCACATCAGCCACGAAGGTCTGGAGCTTGAAGATCCCGCGCAGGAGCCCAACTATGACCATCTCCTTGTCCTGAGCCAGACTCCCATGAAGGCTCCTGACAAAGTCACCTATGTCACCATGACTTTTGAGGCGGGCGTTCCCAAAACCCTCAACGGCAAGGCTATGAAGGTAGCCGACATCATCCGCGCCCTCAATAAGCTGGGCGGCGAGAACGGCATCGGCATCATCGACATCGTCGAGAACCGTGTCGTCGGCATGAAGTCCCGCGGCGTCTACGAGACTCCCGGCGGAACGATCCTGATGGAAGCTCACCAGCAGCTGGAAGAGCTCATCCTGGACCGCGAGACCTATGAGCTCAAGGACGAGATCGGCCACAAGTTCGCCAGTCTGGTCTACGAAGGAAAGTGGTTCTCTCCTCTGCGCGAGGCGGAGCAGGCCTTCATCGAGTCCACACAGAAATATGTCACCGGCGAAGTGAAATTCGGTCTCTACAAGGGCAACATCATCAAGGCCGGCACATATTCTCCTTACTCCCTGTACAGCGAGAGCCTTGCCTCCTTCACAACAGGCGACCTCTATGACCACCATGACGCCAGCGGCTTCATCACTCTGTTCGGTCTTTCCACCAAAGTCCGCGCGATGAAAATGCAGGAGACAGGCCAGCTTTAAGTCTCACGCCGCCGCAAAGATAAAGCAGGATTTATACAACAGGTTTCATAGAACAGTTTTTTTAGAAAAGGTTTTTATAGAACAGGATTGAACTCCGGGAAGAGCTGACACACGTAAGACGCGTGGCAGCTCTTCTTTCTTCGACTTATCGACTTATCCTGCAGCTTATCCTGTCTGCGCCGAAGCAGGTCAGCATAACCGGCCCGCTGCGTAAGCTGTGCAGACCGTCCCCTGTCTCCCTTCAGTCAGGTCTGCACTCCGGGTTACAGTTCAGGCCATGCTGAAAACAATACGCCTTTTGTGCATCACAGTTTCGGCGGGACGCTCCCGCTCCGTGAAAAACGCAGCGGATACTAAGCT
>CACYTU010000046.1:42369-81163 GCA_902777355.1 uncultured Lachnospiraceae bacterium
AGGGCTTGCAAAAAGCAAGTACCGGCGTTTTTCAAGGCCCGCCTCTACAGCAATGCACAAAAGGCGCTCCAAGAATCAGGTGGGCCTGAACTGTAACTACTCCGGAATAAGCCATTCCGTAATAACACTGTTTTAACTTGCGTCCGGACATCATTCACATTACAATAAATGAGGTACTGCGGATTTCCCGCGGATATCTTCAGTGTTTTTACTGTTTCAGGACCCGCCCGCGGGTCCTGCGCGCGTATCCCACGGCTGTTATGTTGTCAGGGGTATTGCGCGATGAAGAATAACCGGAGGATTTAATATGCTCGCAAGAGTCATTCTGATCATATATTGCTTAGTGATAAATTTCATAGGCATCGCCTCCATGGCTTCTGACAAAATCCGTGCGATGGAGCACAGATTCAGAATCCCGGAAGCGGTGCTTTTTACCATTGCGATCATCGGCGGCAGCATCGGCGCGATCGCGGGGATGCTTCTCTTCCATCACAAAGTTCGCAAGGCGTCTTTCCGCTTCGGGCTTCCCCTGATCCTGATCATCCAGATCGGACTGATCATCCTGCTCCGCTCCGTGATGGTCTCCATCGTCTTTATGTAAGCCTTTCATCTGTCCGGCGGCCCGGGGCCTGCCCCCTGACTTATGAAAAAACTTCTATTTTTTAGAACGGCGGCAGGTTTTGCCGCGGTCCGGCACAGTTTCCATTAATATCGTATGATCAAGGTTTATTCACTTTATTTCTGTTTCCGGGGAGAACCGCATGATCGCGCTTAAAATCACCGGCCTTGGCAGTTTCATGTCAAGGCTTTTTTCAGGAAATACGTTCGACTCTTTTCTTCTGTCGGAAGGCAGCCTTCAGACAGCCATCACCTGGCAGTTCGACGGAAAGATCAACGAAAACTTTTATGAAAAAGAGTATCGGGAGAACCCTTCCCTATGTCCCTATGACTATGCCGCCTGGAGCCAGGTGCGTCCCTTCCTGCGGGACCTGATCCGCGGAAAAAGGGTACCTGTCTCCTTTCATTTCATACTGCACCTCAAGCCTGAAATCATGCAGGCCATGCTGGAAAAAGAAGGCGACAATGAGCTCATATCCTGCGTGGGAGCCTTTGTGCTGACCATCCGCTACAAAAACGGGGAGGCCTCCCTCCTTACGGGCATCTCAATGAAAAGCTTTACTATGAATAAAAATGCAGACCGCCTGTGGGACAAAACCATCCGCCGCTTCCTTGAGGCGAATGAGATTGCTTTTGAACTTCCCGGCTAGCAGCAGTTCGGGATACTCAGATATTGGTATTCTGAGCATATATGCCGGAACTCAGACACTGGCATTCTGAGCATACGTGCCGGCATTCAGATACCGGATTTCAGGCTGTGAAATTTAGAATTCCAGATTGTCAAAAAAAATTTCAGACCGTTTGATGTAGAGTTCCAGACCGTAAATATCGAATTCCATATCAGAAATACAGATTTTCAGCTCCCGAATGCGGCGGGCAAATATTGAATTTCTGATCATGTATTTTGGTCAAAAAAGCTTTACTAATACAGCAGATACTGCTATATTGAGTAACTAAGAATTTCAGACTCTCCATGTGTGGGCGCTCGGGAAATGAACTCTCATGCCCTCACAGTCAGGGCATCTGCAGAATCCTTCACGCTTCTTTAATCACTGGACTCAGGTAGTCGGTGCCGCTCATGCAGGATTGCATGAAGCAGCATTCTACATAGGCAACGGCAGTTTATTATTTTTATGAAAGGATCGTGTATGCGCCATATTCTGACACCACAGGACTTTACCGTAAGCGAGCTCGACGAACTGTTCAATCTTGCGGCGGACATTGAAGCGAATCCGAAAAAATACGCAAATGCCTGCCGCGGCAAAAAACTGGCGACACTCTTTTATGAACCCTCCACCCGGACGCGCCTCTCCACAGAGAGCGCAATGCTGAATATGGGCGGCAGTACCATGGGTTTCTCAGATGCCAGCAACTCCTCTGTTTCCAAAGGAGAAAGTGTTGCGGATACTATCCGGACTGTCTCCTGCTTCGCGGATATAGCCGCGATCCGGCATCCTAAAGAAGGCGCGGCCATGGTCGCTTCCCAGGTGTCCGGAATACCTGTCATCAACTGCGGAGATGGCGGACATCAGCATCCCACGCAGACACTGACGGATTTGATGACGATCCGCTCTCTGAAACACAGACTCAATAACATGACCATAGGCCTGTGCGGCGACCTCAAATTCGGACGCACCGTCCACTCCCTGATCTCCGCCATGTCCCGCTATGAGGGCATCCGGTTCGTCTTCATCTCCCCCGATGAACTCAAAGTCCCCGACTATGTCATCGAAATGATCGACGAAAAGGGCATTCCCTACGAAGAATGCATCAGACTTGATGACGTCATCACCCGTCTGGACATCCTCTATATGACCCGCGTACAGCGCGAGCGCTTCTTTAACGAAGAAGACTACATCCGACTGAAGGATTTTTACATCCTGACCAAAAAGCAGATGCGGAAAGCAAAAAATGACATGTATGTCCTGCATCCCCTGCCCCGCGTCAATGAGATCTCCGTGGAAGTGGACAGCGATCCCCGCGCCGCCTATTTCCGCCAGGTGCAGTACGGCGTATATGTCCGCATGGCTCTCATCCTCACACTTCTGGGTATCCGCGTAAACGAAGACGGAAGCGTCACCGAGCAGCCCCTGTGAGGCCGTGCGGCAGTCAATCATGTCAGATTTTGGTCATTCAAGACTCGCCCGCGAGTCTTGCGCGCATATCCCACGGCTGATATCCCACGGCCGCAGTCACGGTATTGCGCAATGAAGAATAAACAGGAGGAACCCGAATGCTGAACGTAGGAAAAATCGAAAACGGCATCGTGCTGGACCACATCCGCGCAGGACGCAGCATGTCGATCTATCATCACCTGGAACTGAATAAAATGGATTGCCCGGTCGCGATCATCAAAAATGCCCGCAGCAATGCCATGGGCAAAAAAGATATCCTCAAGATCGAAACCGACGCTGACAGCATCAATCTGGATGTCGTTGCCTTCATAGATCCGGATCTCACAGTCAATATCATCAAGGGCGGAGAACTCGTCGAAAAGAAACGTCTCCCGATTCCCAGAGAAGTCAAAAACGTGATCCAGTGCAACAACCCCCGCTGCATCACTACCGTAGAACAGGGCGTCCAGCATATGTTCTATCTGGCCGACCCCAGGCGCAAGATCTACCGCTGCCGCTATTGCGACGAAAGATACACCGAGCAGGACAATGAGTGGTAATATGCGGTGATACCACAAAGGAGATTCACCCAATGGAATCCGAAATGAACACAAGAACCGGCGGGCAGGATCTCGAGACCCGCAGAAGCGATATAGAAAAGGCGCTCCGCAAAAAGTTCAAAAGGGACCTGATCGGCCGCTTTGAAAAGGCAGTCGTTCAGTATGAGCTGGTACAGGAAGGCGACCGCATTGCCGTCTGTATCTCCGGAGGCAAAGACTCCATGCTCATGGCAAAGCTCTTTCAGGAATTGAAACGTCACAATAAGTTTCCCTTTTCCCTTGTCTTTATCAGCATGGATCCGGGTTACCTTCCGCAGAACAGAAGCCTGATCGAAGAAAATGCCGCTCTTCTGGGAATCCCGGTGGAATTCTGTGAGACCAGTATTTTCGACGCTGTATACACGATCGAAAAATCCCCCTGCTATCTCTGTGCCCGCATGCGCCGCGGATATCTCTACCGCTTCGCCAAAGAGCGCGGCTGCAACAAGATCGCGCTCGGCCACCACTATGACGACGTAATCGAAACGATCCTCATGGGTATGCTATACTCCGGTCAGTACCAGGGTATGATGCCAAAGCTGCGGAGCACGAATTTCGAGGGAATGGAGTTGATCCGGCCCATGTACCTGATCCGCGAAAAGGACATCATCCACTGGCGCGACTACAACGGCCTTCGCTTCCTGCAGTGCGCCTGCCGTTTCACCGAAGCCCTCTCACAGGAAGGGGATTCCAACGAGCCTTCCGTCTCCAAAAGACTGGAGACCAAACGGCTCATAGCATCCCTTGCGGAAACAATCCCCCAGGTTGAGAGCAACCTCTTCCGCGCAACCGAAAATGTCGTTCTCAACAAAGTCCTTGGCTACAAGATCCACGGCGAAAAACACAGCTTCCTGGAGGATTATTAAAAGTTCAAGACTTGCCCGCGAGCCTTTTAACAGGTTAGAGGCGGCCATGCCGCCCTCTGCCCCCGACGGCAAGCGTCCGCCTCAAAGGCGGAAAATACATCGCGCGGGCCGTGACATAAAAAAACAGCCTGCCGGACCGGATTCATCTCCGATCCGGCAGGCCTTTTTTTACCTCCGGAGCAGGCAGCCGGCAGCCAAAAATGCCCCGCTCTGCTTCATATTATGTTCTTATGTTCATTCGAATGACTTGAAGGCAATGATTTCCACACTGGTTCCCATGATGCTGATACTGACATCGTCCGCGATCCTGACAATGATGGACTTCTCCAGTTCCTGCCATGTCATATCGGTTTCCCCAGTGCGCTTCTTCACGTCTTCCACACTGGATTTGAATGATCTCATGGACCAGCGATAGACATTCTGCCTGCCTGTTCCGCCATCATCATCGCCTCTTGCGACGGAGCTTCTCTTGATATTCCTGTCAGAAGCCATGTCAGAAATCACCGCCCTCATCTGCTCTGTGAAGCTCTGATTGGCAGCATTTTTACCGGTCGATGAGACTGACAGCAGGCTCTTCCTGATCTCACGGGTCATATAGACATCCGCGCTGACATGGATCCTGTACTGCCGTTTCTTGTGCTCTGTCCAGTACTTCATGTCCACATCACCCACGATTTCAGGCATCATACGGACGAGTTCTTCTCCGAGCAGGCGCAGGCGGCTGATCTCACCCTTGTTGAGGCCGTTGTCCTGCCCCAGCCTTGCAGTTTCATCCAGAGCCCGTTCCAGAGACAGGGGCATTTTCTCCTTGTCCCTGGTATCCATTTCAATGACAGGAGTTTTCCAGACTCTTTCGGGGCATTCATTGGGTCTGTGATCTTTTACCTCGGGATCAGTAGGCAGTACATTGACGTGAGGATAAGGGATTTCTATACCGTTTTCCCAGAGAGCCTGGTCAACCCTGAGATTGATGTCCGTAGTCATGACTTCTGTTGAAGTGCTGGGCAGATAGTACACCATCGTTTTCAGCAGAAGGCTGCTGGATTCAAAGGCCATGAAATACACAGGTCCATACTCCATACCGGTCTTTGTCTTTTTTCCCGGTATACTGTAATCCGAATCCATAATAGCCTGCTTAATCACACGAATGGCGAATTCGACATCGCTGGGATAAGCAATCTCGAAAGTGAACAGCCTGGATCTGCAGTCAATATTGTAGCTGAAATTTCTGATCTTCATGTCAGCCAGTCTGCGATTGGGAATGACTATACGAAGAGTGTCCTGTCCAACGAGGACAATGTGCCGCATAGTGACATCCTCTACGACTCCTGCTTCTCCGTCCTCCAGCTCAATCCTGTCTCCGATCTCAAAGGGCTGATAGATGCTGATCATCAGGGCAGCCAGAATATCCTTGACGACATCCTGGGCCATAAAGGCTATGATGGCGCTGAAGAAAGCAGTTCCTCCCAGCATGCTCTTCACCATAAAAGTGACCCCGCCGAGGGTAGAGAAAGCGACCACGAGTCCGACAATTAAGATAACTGCAGTAGAGGCATGCTCAAGAAAACGCAGTTTCATATCGTTCCGGTTCTTTTTTATCTTCTTAAAACCGAAATATTTAATCTGAATCAGTAGCCATGCCACACCGATAATCGCAACAACAATAACAAGATCTCCGGTCTTTTCAAGAAGTCCCGCCATAGCTACAACTACTCCCTTTTCTTTACTGATTTGTCTTTTTCTACATGCTTACAAAGAAAATCCGACTATAATAACAGACATCAATGATCTGTTCCGGCTGGAACAGCAGGCAGCCGTTCCCTCTGAAATAACAGGTTTCAATATCATCTGTAAAAGCAGAAAACCATCTGCAGAATCACTTTAAAGATTACTTGACGCAGGGACAAAAATCAAGTCTGTAAAACGCTCATGGCGGCACCAGGCATCAGTAAGTTACTGAATTATGATGTGCCCCGCCAAAAGAGCAGGATATCAGGACTTTTGTGCGTGTTCTTCGCACAGCTTTCGCAGAATTCTTCGCACAGCTTTCGCAGAATTCCTCGCACAGCTTTCGCAGAATTCCTCACACAGCTTTCGCAGAATTCCTCACACAGCTTTCGCAGAATTACTCACACAGCTTTCACAGAATTACTCACACAGCTTTCACAGAATTATCCGCACAGCCTTCACAGAAGATCCCTACTTGCCAGTTCATGGTACAGGCGCGCCGCCGGAAGGCCCACCACATTATTATAGTCGCCCCGGATCCCCCGGATAAAAATGCTGAAAGCCCCCTGAATTCCATAGGCTCCCGCCTTGTCATAGGGCTCTTCCAGTGAAATATAGCCCTCGATCTCGCCGCGGTTCATAGGAAAAACATCAACCACCGTCTCTTCGCTGAACGAAAAATACTTAATCTTTTCTGTCGAGCCGTCATACCCTTCTGCCGCAGCGGTCCCATCAGTCCAATCAGCCCCGTCGACCACACACACAGTCACGCCCGTGTACACGTGGTGCTCCCTGCCCTGGATCATGGTGATCATCCGTCCCGCATCGATCCGGTCTTCCGGCTTTCCGAGGATTTGCTGGTCTACGGCTACCACAGTGTCAGCCCCTATGACAATAATGCGGTCCCCCTGGCAGGGACGGACTTTGCCGGCCACATCCATGGCCTTCTGCAGTGACAATTCCTCCACGACCTTATCTGGTTTCGTGCTGCTGATGATCTCCTCTCCCTCTGAAGGAATCACTTCATAATCGCTGATCACCAGACGCAGCAGTTCCCTCCTGCGCGGAGAATTCGAAGCCAATATATATCTGTCCATAATTTTTCTGTTCTCCTATTTCTGTTCCACCCTGCGGGAAATTCATTTCAGGAAAGCTCCCACCATGTCAAACTCGTCCTCATAGATGCAGTTTGGAAGAGTTCCTTCCCGGATTCCCTTCCTGCAGGTTTCATAGTCCATCCACCTGACGGATTCCACCTCTTCCTCCTGGAGGACAAATTCACTGTCGTCAAAATGCCTGGTCACTACATAGACATAACTGAATTCATTGTCCCGGAACATTTTTCCGTGAAAAGGTGCCTCATATCTGCCGCGATGGCGTCCCACATAGTGAAGATCATCAGAAGAGAGCGTCAGACCCAGTTCCTCTTTCAGTTCACGGAGGGCGCCCTCCATCGGTTCATCTCCGGCATTGAGGTGGCCCGCGGAAGAAATATCATAGCATCCGGGATTGGAATCCTTACAGGCGCTCCTCTTCTGCAGCAGGACCTCCCACCGTTTTTTCCCGTTCCGACCGTCCGTGCCCGCTTCGCCCGCAGGCCTCACGATCCAGGTGTGCACTGTCTCGTGGGGGCTGCCGTCACGGTGGGCGACTCCCCGCTCGCGCACCAGACCGGTCTTCGAGCCTTCCTCATCCAGGATCTCAAAGAGCTCCATGGGTTTTCCGTCCAGAGTGGCACTGACCAGGCCTCCGCCGCCATTGTAAACCAGCTTCAATGAAAAGAAAGGATAGTCCTCGTCGATCAGGCGGAAAAAGATCTTATCTCCCTCCCAGATGTTGAGCTTCCAGACCTGTGCTATGTCCACCCATTCCAGCTGTCCTTCGTCACAGGGGATGGGATCGCCCTCAAATCCGTCCGCGGTAAACAAATGCATATATTCCGTGACTCCGTCTCCGGAGACAAAAGTCACAATACCCCGGAATCTCCAGGAAGTCAGTGTATAGCCCGTCTCCTCGCGGACTTCCCGCAAAAGACACTCCTCCGGACTCTCATCCGCCTCAAAATGTCCCCCGACTCCAATCCACTTGTCTTTGTTGACGTCATTTTTTTTGACTGTTCTGTGCAGCATCAGATACTTTCCGTCTTTTTCCATGTAGCATAAAGTGCTCAAGGCTGCAGAACCACTCATCTCCTTATACCTGCCTTTCCATCACAGCGCGGTTTTCCTGCCTGTTATTCCCGGCGCAGTTTTCCTGCCTTTATTCACAGCGCGGTTTTCCTGCCTTTATTCACGGCGCGGTTTTCCTGCCTTTATTCACGGCGCGGTTTTCCTGCCTTTATTCACGGCGCGGTTTTCTCCGCCCCCTTCTCAATGACACGGCCTTCTTCTCATATTTTCCAGAGTAAGGGCCGTCCCGCCTTTTTTCAAATGAGAGACTTCCTCCGCCCGCGCGCAACAGGCACCGGCCGCTTGCCTGCGGCAGGTGCCTGCTTTGTAAACCATTTCTATTGTCTACCGGGGCAGTCTCAGTAATTTTTTCTCAGTAATCTTTTCTCAGCAACTTTTTCTCAGTAACTTTTTCTCAGTAATCTTTTCTCAGTAACTTTTTCTCAGTAACCTTTTCTCAGTAACCTTTCACCTGGAAGCCGCGCTCACCCTGCACGACAGGGATCACATTCGTCTCCATATGCTCGATCCTGATCCAGCGGCCATCCTGCTGGAGTTTCAGGATCGCGTGATCGATCACAGCGGAAGGTCCCTGGATCTCCATCTCTACCCTGCCGTCAGACAGGTTTGATACCCATCCGGTAAGCCCCAGATTTCTGGCACCGTACATGGCATGATAGCGGAATCCCACTCCCTGTACACGGCCGGAAAAAATGATATGGCGGCGCTCAACCGCTGTTTCTCTCATGCGTCTCAGCTCCTCCTCGCCCAGTTCAGCATCCTTTGTTCCGGAGTCAGAATCCCCGGAATCCGCTCCTCCTGCTCCCATCATGCCAAGCACATCGGAAGGGAAAAGCACTTGAAGAATCTTTTGAAGGAGCTTTTGGAACCATTCAACTATTTTCTCCCAAAAACTCTTCTCTTCCATAAAGGAAACCCCTCTTTCCGGACAAGGGCATTTCTGCTCCTGCCGCGATACCGAAACGTTCAGCCGCTCTGTCATTCACAAGGAGCTTCCGCTTCAGCTTTCCCTGTGTCTGAATTTTCGCATATGCGACTGCAGAATCCGTACATCCAGGGGTTTGGCTATGTATGCATCCATTCCCGCCTCAAAAGACTTCTGGATCCCCTCCTCAAAGGTACTTGCCGTCATGGCAATGATCGGCACAGTCTTTGCGTCCGGCCGCTTCAGTTCACGGATCGCCACGGCAGCGGCATACCCGTCCATGACCGGCATCTGCAGATCCATAAGGATCGCGTCATAATATCCCGGCTGTGAATTGCTGAACATGGCCAGCGCCGCTCTTCCGTTACGAGCGATCTCACAGCGGGCTCCGGTCATCTCCACAAGCTCCTTGACCATATCCGCGTTCATAGTATTGTCTTCCGCCGCCAGAAAACGGAAGCCTGCCAATCCGACTGCGTCGTCCGGTTCATCCGAAGTTCTGTCTGCGGTCTTTTTCACGCAGACTTCCTCCACTACCTTATGCAGGGCGGAAATGAAGAAAGGTTTTTGAAGGACATGACTCAGGCCCAGTGCCTTGCATTCCTCTTCGCGAATCTGCCTTCCCGACATCAGGAAGACCATAGGAAGATTAATCCAGGACATCATCCTGAGGCTTCCCATCACTTCCTGCCATTCCATATCCTGAAGGTCTTCATCCAGCAGAATAACATCGATAACATTGCCGAAGGCGCACTGCTGCTCGATCATCTTGACCGCGCCGAAGCCCGATGAAATAGTCACCGTATCGACGCCCGCGCTCTCCATGAGATTGCGGATCCGCGCAGCCTCCTGAATATTTCCGTTGACGACCACCATGCGGTGAATGCCGTGTTCTTCCCAGAAATCCGAGGTGCCGATATTCACAATCTTGAGCGTAAGCCTGACCCAGATAATCGTGCCCTCGCCCGGCAGGCTCTGTGCGGAAATCGAACCGCCCATCATATCCACCAGCTTCCTGGTCAGCCAGATCCCCGTTCCGGGACCGGGGGCATTTTCCTTATTATCGGGGTTATCGCTGCGGAAATAATCCTGCAGCTGCTTCTGGTCCATACCGATGCCGGTGTCCCTTATTTCGAAGATCAGGGAGATATCCTCATTCTTCTCATCGGGAGTACCTGTGACAGTCAGCTCAACGCGGCCCCCGGCAGGAGTATATTTCACAGCGTTGGAGAGAACTCCCCGCAGAACTTCCATGATCCTGGCTTTGTCGCCGATGACGATATCATGCTCGATTCCTTCCGACGAGAATATAAATTTCTGGCTGTTGGCCTTTGCCAGGCTGGAAAAAGTCGCGCAGATCTCATCCAGCATCAGTCCCAGCCCAAACTCATCCGATTCCAGGCCGGCATCCACCGATTCAATCCTGCTCATATCCAGTATCTGGTCCAGGGTGGAGAGAAGTTCCTGGCATGCCATACCGATCCTGTGAGAATACTCCAGGACTTTGGAAGGATTCTGTGAATTCTTCATGAGCAGCATGACAAATCCCGAAATGGTACTGATCGGCACCCTGAAATCGTGGGACATACTGGCCAGGAAATAACCTGCTGCCCGGTTGACGTCCTCTGTCTGCTGGATCATCATCTCCTCAAAATCACCCCTGACCCGCGCTGATTTGCACAGAAGGACAACCGCGACACGGTCGGATCTTCCGTAGGGCAGATGGATCACATAGACCAGAAACTGACGCCGTGTCCCATTTGTCCTGTGTATGAAAATCTCTTCCCTGCCGTTATGGTCTTCGATGTTTTCAAAAGAATGTCCGATCATACGGACATCCTCCATGGCCTCAGCCCTGTCAATTCCCAGAGCCGCATCTATATTTGTAGTAATGAATTCCGCCTTGAAAGTGGTCACTGACATAACCAGGATGACATGGTATGTTCCGCGGACAATTGAATCAAACACCTGGTCATGACTAAGAATGTCGTTGTCGCGGATCCGCAGTTCCTGACGAAGCTTATCATTCTCCTCGAAAAGCGCGCGTATCTCATCCGCCGTCATCTTCGAGATCATTTCGTCAGAACGCTCAAGCATTTCCTTTGATACATTCTCCAAACCCTTCCTCCTGTTCTTATCCATTTCCCAAAGAATTTCATTTCCTGAGGATCACTTTTTCCTGAGGATCACTTTTTCCTGAGGATTACTTTTTCCTGAGGATTACCTTCTCCTGAGGTTTATCTTCTCCTGAGGTTTATCTTTTCCTGAGGATTATCTTTTCCCGAAGGAATATCCATATGCGGAAACAGACATAGAAAACACACGGGTAGAATAAAGCCCGGTTCTCACATTTCAAAACCTTCGGAACCACCCCGATACTCCTGATATTTCAATGAAATATCCCAATTAAATTTATTATAGGACGTACATCTCTTTTGTGCAACATGTACAAAGAGCCAAGTTCATTTTTCGTCATTCTCTGTTGCGGTAAAGTACAGCCTGAAATGCGGCTTTTTTCCATCCCGGACCGGTACCGGTCAGCGGATTTTTCCCCTTTCAGACCGATCCGGGCTGACAGGTTTTCCCGTTCATACTGATTCGGGCTGACAGGTTTTCCCCTTTCAGACCGATCCCGGCTGACAGGTTTTCCCCGTTCAGACCGATCCGGGCTGACAGGTTTTCCCGTTCAGGTCAGATCCTCCTGTGAGATGCAAGACTCACTCAGATCAGGAAAAGCTGTTCGCAGCAGGTATCCTGCAGGCCTTTACAGCATTCCTCCTGCAGCCTCACGGCGCGCTCCATGCCTTTCTCCAGAAAAGTTCCGGAGAACTGCTCCCGCACCCTGGCGGCATAGCGGGTCCGGGGATGAAGGACCTTTTTCCGCTCAAACTCGAGGACATCCGGCACCCAGTCCGGAATCTCCCCGGATAATCCTCTGTAAAAATCTATTATGCGGTCCAGCAGGTACATGGCTGCGCCGCGTGCCGAAACCGCCGCCTGATCCCTGAACTCAGGCATGACGATCCGGACTGTGTCCAGATCGTAGCGGGCTGCACTCTTGAAATTCTGTACCGCCATCACCTGCTCCGACATGGAGAGTACCCTTCGGGGCATCGAGGCCAGCCAGACCAGGAAAAGCTGTACGAACTGAACATCTCTCACGTCAATGCCGCTCTCCTCAAAGGGATTGATATCAAACATGCGGAGCTCCAGATGATCGGAGCCTCCCTCCTTCAGGGCGTAAAGACTGTACGCGCCCTTGGGTTTGAGGCGGACAGGATAGTAGAGCTCCGAAGCCGCGCACAAAAGCCCCTTATCCAGATAGCTCTGAATGCTGTCCGAATATCTCTGTATATTAGTATAATCCAGGACCGGAGAAAAAGCATTCCAGTAACCCAGTTCACTGCATCGGACACTGGCCATCCCCGAAAAGACATCTCTTCCCCCGATTTCCTGCTCTCCTGTCTCCCCGGACCGGGCGCGGGTCCTGATCCCTGTCTCATAAAAGCTGGCGTCCAGCACCGGACTGGCAGCGGTCAGAATTACCAGGAGCCAGCCGTATGCGGCGCATTTCTCTGCCAGTTCCAGATAAAAACTGTCTCTGAATGAGCGGGACCTGCCTCCCCCGCGGTGCGAAAACTCCTTTTTCAGAAGTTCATCCGAGAAGGAATAATTGACATGGATTCCCGAGAAAGTCATTTTGTACCTTCCGTAGCGGGCTGACAGATACTCCCGGTAGGCTGTCGCATGCGCGCGGTCCCCCGTAAACTGCGCAATAGGGATGTCCTCCTCGCAGTCCAGATAAGGGGGATTGGAAAAAGGCCAGATATATTCCCTGACGGGCTGCAGGGACAGTTTTTTCTGAAGACAGCGCCCGTAAGCCTCAAGCGCACGGACAGAGCCTTCCGCGGAAGGCTCCGTACTGGTATTGATCTCTGTCTGGTTCTCAGAGAAATCCATCGAGACATGGGAATTTCCGGGAAGAGGATTCGGTGTGTGCGCCATGGAAGCATCCGCAAGCACACGCAGTCCCTCTTTTTCCAGACCGAATTTTCCTTCTAAAAGCAGATTTCTGATCTCAGGATCGTCTATATGAAGCATGAGAAGGCCCCCTGATTTTCATCTTTGTTTTCAGCTCAAAAACCGTCACTTTTCCATTTTCCAGAAAGCCGCGCTGTAAGGCGGGAGGTGGCTTCCTCCTCCGAAGTCATGAGTGCGGCCGGTTAAAAGATCCAGGGCAAGCCCGCATCCGGCATCAAAGTGGGCCACATATTCTTCCGAGTCCGCATTGATGGCAACCATGACCCGCTCATCGGGAGTCTTGCGCTCGAAGATGCACTGCTTGTTGGTCAGGAGAACACTGCGGAAGTCTCCAAAGCAGAGAGCTTTCGAGTTTTTCTTCGCTTCGGCCAGATGACTGATCCAGTCAGTGAGCTTATTCCACTTGGGTTTATCAAAATAAGGCCTGAGTGAGGGGTCCCCGTTTTTCTTGTCGCCTTCTTCCCCCCATTCGCTGCCGTAATACACACAGGGAATCCCCGGCATTCCGAAGCACAGAGCGTAGATCAGGGGCAGGTGCTTCTTATCCTGGAGAACGGTTGCCACACGGGTGACATCGTGGTTATCCACAAAGTTCAGCAGGTGATATCCCCTGTACAGGGTCCAGGGGTCTGAGCCGAACTGCCTGATCAGGGAGTGGATGATCTCAAACATGTTAAGACTGTTAAAAGCTGAATAAAGCCCCTTGTAACACTCATAATTAGTCGCGGAATGGAGCATTCCCTCTCCCATGATGACCTTGTAGTCGCCGCCCAGGATCTCTCCGACCAGGAAAAAGTCATCCTTCAGAGAATCTGTAAAGCCCCGGAGGCGCCTGATGAAATCCCTGTCAAGGCAATAGGCGACATCCAGCCTGATCCCGTCGATGCCGAAATATTCGACCCAGTATCTGACAGCATTAAATAAATGACCGATCACTTCCTCATTGCGCAGGTTGAGCTTGACCAGATCATAGTTGCCTTCCCAACCCTCATACCACAGACCGTCATTGTAATTGGAATTACCGTTGAAATCTATATGGAACCAGTCCCTGTATGGGGAACTCTCCCTGTTCCGCACGACATCCTGAAACTGGGGAAAGCCCCTTCCCACATGATTGAAGACACCGTCCAGGACGATCCTGATCCCGTTTTCGTGCAGGGCATGGCAGACTTCCCTGAAATCTTCGTTGGTTCCCAGCCTCTGGTCCAGAACCATGTAGTCCCGGGTGTTATAGCCGTGTGAATCCGAAGAAAAGAGCGGGCAGAAATAAACTGCGTTGATTCCCAGTTTCTTCATGTGGGGAATCCAGTCCATAACCTTCCTGATTCTGTGCAGGGAGATCTCTTTCTCCGAATCCTCATTATTATAGGAAGCTCCGCAAAAGCCAAGTGTATAAATCTGATAAAAAACGCTCTGTTCAGCCCACATATGAGTTCCTCCTTAACAATTTTTCACAAAAAGCCGACACCTTCCTAGCCTCAAAATCATTGTCCAAGTCGGTCAAAAACATCGGCTCGATAATTTTTTTCGTAATTTCGTCAACAAAACACAGGTTCTTTTCCGGTTTCATTCACGAAATCCGCATAGTTTTCCCCAATATCCACAAAGTTATCCACATTTTAGGAGAAAACTGAAATTTCTGATTTTAGTTGATTTTAGCAACTTTCTCCATTGTTGCCTGATTATTCTGACTATTTTTCTTTTAACAATATTTGTCAGTCATCCCCATTTTTTTCCTGACCAGGAGGGTTGACTCCCTGAAAATGCCCTGATCCGGGCATCTGCTGCCGGAACAGTTTTCACCGGAAGAAAAGAGTAAAGAGGAAGGAAAAAGAGGGCATAGTCTCTGCCGGTCAAAATCATATGGACTCAGTCTGCTGCTGCTCTTCCCAGAATAAACGGACATCTCTGGCCGCCGACTCACTGTCCATGGCGGGGGGGCATCCCCATTCTACAGGAAACAGTTCCCGGTTTGCCCTCTCTTCGAACCTCTCGTCCATCAGAAGGACGATCCCCCGGTCTGTCTCGGTCCGGATCACTCTGCCGGCCGCCTGCAGGACCTTGTTCATTCCCGGGAAGCGATAGGCAAAGTCATAGCCGTCACGTCCCTTCTTTGAAAAATAGTCCCGCAGAAACTCACGCCGGGAATCTACAGGCGGAATGCCTGTCCCCACGACGAAAGTGCCGATCAGGCGGTCGTCCCTGAGATCGATTCCCTCTCCGAACATTCCTCCCATCACGCAGAAGCCGACAAGGTACCTGTCGGGCAGGACCTCTTCAAACGCCTGCAGAAAGGCTGTCTTCTCCGCCTCCTCCATACGCCGCTTCTGGGCAATGACGCGGATCTTCCCGCCACCGCCGGTCAGCTGGTCATCTGCCGGCAGCGGGTCCTCAACCGGCTGTTTGCCCCTGTCCGAAAGCAGAGGTCCGTCCGGAAGCAAGGGGCTGCCCGAAAGCAAATGTCCGTCCGGAAGCAAGGGTCTGCCCGAAAGCAGATGTTCGTCCGGAAGCAAGGGGCTGCCCGAAAGCAAAGGTCCGTCCGGAAGCGCGTCCCTGTCCGGGACGTCCGGAGATTTGTCCCCGTCCGGCAGTGCTGTTTTTCCCCTGCCCCAGCCCGCGCTGTGCGAAAAAATGCCGAAAGCATCCCGGGTGACCCGCTGAGGGATTTGGCAAATCCTGCAGAAAGCCTCATATACACTTTCCATAAAAATATAAGATGGAAAGAAGGCCAGGTAGTTTCCCGGCCTGCAGGAGACAGTCCCGGCTATGCTGCGCGCGATCCTCTCATAGTTGTCAGCGTTCCTGTTCCGATAGCGGCTGGTCACATCATTCACGATGACAACTTTCCTCCGGGCTGGAGAAAACGAGGAGCGGGCATACATTTCAAAGTCCTCAGGGCTGCCGCCCAGAAGACTCTTGTAATACTGGATCGGAAGAAATGTGGCCGAAAACAGGATAGAGGAGACGGCTCCCGCCATACAGTCTTTCAGCTTTCCCGACGGATCCGCGCAATACAGGTGCAGTGAGAATCCCCCCGCGGAAAAACGGCTCCCGCCATTCCCGGTTCCATAGACAACATAATGTTCGTCCATCTCTTCCAGCATCTGTCTGAAGTGGGAAATCCCGAAATAAAACTCCAGAAGTTCCCCGATTCCGGATTCCGCGGCTGGACCCGGGTCTGCTTCCCTTTCTGTCTTTGCGGCGGTTTCCGGATCCACTTCAGGTCCAAGACCCGCTTTCCTTCCGGACTCCGGCTTCAAATCCATTTCAGGACCTGTTTCCGCCGCCTTTCCCGGGAATCTCCCTGTGCCCGCCGCCTCATACAGGGCCTCGTTTTTTCTCTCCTGCTCCAGGATCCAGCGGATCACATCATCCACTTCCCTGAGGGAATCCAGAAGTTCCTCCCGTCGGTCTTCAAATGAAGGCAGATGGAAATGGGACTGCTGACCCGCTCTTCCGGCCGGTTTCTCTTCCGTCTTTTGTCCGACGGAGGCCTCCGTGTCGAGGAGCCGCAGGACCCGCACCAGTCCCTTCATCTTTTTCCACAGGCGCGGCCACACATTTTTTATCGATTTTCTGAACAGACGCACCTCCCGGTATGACAGGGAAGCGCTGTACATATCCCGCCCTCTCTCGAGCAGGTTATGAGCCTCATCGATCAGCAGGATCTTTCTCTCCGCGGAGAATCCGTTTCCCGGGTCTCCGAAAAAGCGGGCCAGCCTTGCCTCCGGATGAAAAGCGTAATTGTAGTCGCATATGATCACATCCGCGAAATCACAGGCATCCAGGGATAGTTCATAGGGACAGACCCTGTGCCTTCCGGCGCATTCGCTGATCATCTCCCCGGTCACAGGCTCGCCTCCGGCGGCCTCCTGCAGCAGTTCCCTGAGCGCGGCATTGACGCGGTCATAGTGGCCGTCCGCCCAGCTGCAATGGGAAGGACTGCAGTCCACAGTCTCACAGGGACAGATCCTCTCTCTGGATGTCAGGACCAGGCTCCGGATACTGAGCCCCTTTCCTTTCAGGATGCCCAGCGCCTCCGTCGCCGCCCTGCCTGCCACCGCTTTGGCAGTCAGATAAAAGATCCGGTCCGCTTTGCCTCCGCCGACCGCCTTGAGTGCCGGGAAGAGAACAGCCATGGTCTTTCCGGTCCCGGTGGGAGCCTGCAGAAAGAGTTTTCTCCCGTGCACGATGGTCCGGTAAACTCCTGCGGCGAGATCATACTGCCCTTCTCTGTAGGGGAAGGGAAAAACCATTTCCTCCAGGGTCCTGTCCCTGCTCTCCTCGAAAGAGACTCTCACTGCCAGCCAGGGAATGTAGTCTCTGATCAGTCCTTCGAACCAGGCCTTCAGCTCCCCGAACTCCCGGACCTCATAAAAGCGCTTCACTTCCCCGGTCACCTGGCTGCAATAGGTCATTCTGATGCCGATCCGGTCCAGGCCTTCCTTTTCCGCATAGATAAAAGCATAGCAGCGCGCCTGGGCCAGATGCACCTGCTCAGGTGCCCTCAGGTCCCGGAAGCCACGGAATACTGTCTTGATCTCATCGATCATCCACAGACCGGCGGGTTCCCCGCCGCCCTGAGAAATGCTTCCGGCAGCTTCCTTCACGCTATGAGAAATGCCGGCAGGCTCCTCCCCGCTATGGTAGATGCCGTCAGCACGCCCTTCCAGGCGCAGAATATATTTTTTCTCCTGCTCCGCCGGGGCTCCGGCCGCAATCAGCTGCCCGGGATCGATCTCGATTTCCCTGCTGAGAGCTGCTTCCGCCTTATAACCCGGCCCTTCTTTCTTCTGGAGCATGCGATGGATCCGGGCTCCCTCCTGCATAGCGGCGCCCGCAAAAAGGCCTCTGCCCGTCTCCAGGGAACCTCTTCGCAGGAGAAATTCCACAAAGCTCCGCACTGATATACGAAAAATAAGATTCTCTTCTGCCATAATACAAGACCAGCCCACGGGGCCTGCACTCCGGATGCCTGCTGCAGCGCCTCTGCCCGGCAAAGCTTTGCAGGGGCGGCTTCTGCCGCACCGGATCCGTGCCTGTCCCCGCGGAGACAAACAAAATGCCTGAAGGACTTTTCCCCTCCGGCATCGAATACCCGTTCATTATATCACATAAAGTCTTCTTAATCATACTAATATTTGTATTATTGTATACAAATGGTTGCTTTTTTTAATGGAATGTTGTTTACTATATACATCTGCTCAGAAAGAGCAGTGCTTCGGCACTATAAACAAACAGGAGGTCTATACCAAGCTATGAAAAATACAAAGATTCCGGATAATTATCGTTCGGCTCTGAATCTTCACGATACACAGGTCGGCATCAAGACCGTAAAGGACTTTTTCCAGGGAATGCTCGCTGAGCGGCTCAATCTGCTCCGCGTCTCAGCCCCTCTCTTTGTAGATCCTTCCTCCGGACTCAACGACAACCTGAATGGTGTCGAGCGTCCCGTCGCCTTCGACATTCTCGAGCAGAACGGAAGAATCGGCGAGGTCGTACAGTCGCTGGCCAAATGGAAACGCTTCGCCCTCAAAAAATACGGCTTCCAGGTCGGTGAGGGACTCTATACAGATATGAGCGCCATCCGCCGCGACGAAGTCACAGATAATATCCACTCCATTTACGTGGATCAGTGGGACTGGGAAAAAATCATCCGCAGGGAAGACCGCAATCTGGAGACTCTGCAGTCAGTCGTCAAAGATGTTTACCGTGTTCTGCGCAAGACCGAAAAATATATGGCGATCCGCTATGACTATATAGAAGAGATCCTGCCCCACGACATCTACTTCATCACCTCCCAGGAGCTCGAGGCCCGTTTCCCCGATAAGACCCCGAAGGAGCGCGAATATATCATCACCCGCGCGAAGGGCGCTGTCTGCATCATGCAGATCGGCGACAAGCTCCACAGCGGCCTCCCGCATGACGGACGCGCGCCGGACTACGATGACTGGAGCCTGAACGCAGACATCCTGGTCTACTATCCTGTGCTTGACATCGCCCTGGAGCTCTCTTCCATGGGGATCCGCGTAGACGCAAAAGCTCTTTCCGAGCAGCTTGAGAAAGCAGGGTGCCCCGAGCGGGCCGGTCTGCCTTTCCAGAAGGCTGTCCTGAACAATGAACTTCCCTTTACAATCGGCGGCGGTATCGGACAGTCCAGACTCTGCATGTTCTTCCTGCGCAAAGCCCACATCGGAGAAGTGCAGTCCTCCATCTGGCCGGTGGAAACGGAAGAAGCACTGCTCAAATACGGAATCCAGCTTTTGTAAGTCTTTGCTTTTCATCTGTATAACTGCATCATGCAGCCCCTGCCGGACGCCAGCCGGCAGGGGCTTTTTCTGCCCGTGCATATTCCCTGAGGTATACATAAATTCGCATATTTTGTATACAATTATGCACTAATTCAAGAATTCTCATATCCAAATATTCATTTTTTGTACTTTTGAGTCATTTTTCTCTTGTATGACAGCTCCGATGGCATTATAATGCTGACATAACTTGTTTTTCCGTCGAAATCCCATTTATTATACGTACATCTCTGTGACCCGGGGTTTCGAGGATAGTTTTTTTGTTCGTCGTTTGTATACAATTATGCATTCTTTGTTTTTTTGTATACATACCGATCTGTTTCCGTTTCGTCTCATTTGAGGAGGGAAGGCCGGACAGGCTGTTGTGAGGATCAGATTTCTCATAACGATCGCACTGCGGAAAGATCCGATTATCGATTATCCGGCAGACTCATCCATTCTGATCAAAGGCGGTTCAGTTCGCCCGGCGGCATAGTAGTTTAAGGAGGTTATTTTATGTCTTATGTTGATGAAATTCTGGAGAAGGTAATTGCGCAGAACCCTGCTCAGCCCGAGTTCCACCAGGCGGTCAAGGAAGTCCTTGAGTCCCTCCGCGTTGTCATTGAAGCCAACGAAGAGAAGTTCCGCAAGGAAGCTCTTCTTGAGCGTCTGACCACACCCGAGAGAGCCATCCTCTTCCGCGTTCCCTGGGTAGATGATAAGGGCCAGGTACAGGTCAACAATGGTTTCCGTGTACAGTTCAACAGTGCGATCGGACCTTACAAGGGCGGCCTTCGCTTCCACCCTTCCGTAAATCTGGGCATTATCAAGTTCCTCGGCTTCGAGCAGGTCTTCAAAAACTCCCTGACCGGCCTTCCTATCGGCGGCGGCAAGGGCGGTTCCGACTTCGACCCCAAGGGCAAATCCGACCGCGAGGTCATGGCATTCTGCCAGAGTTTCATGACAGAGCTCTACAGACATATCGGTGCAGATACTGATGTACCCGCCGGCGATATCGGCGTAGGCGGCCGCGAGATCGGCTTCCTGTACGGCCAGTACAAGAGAATCACCGCCCTCTATGAAGGTGTTCTGACCGGCAAGGGCCTCACCTACGGCGGCTCCCTGGCAAGAACCCAGGCTACCGGCTACGGCCTCGTATACCTGACCCAGGAACTCCTCAAGGATCCGGCGCAGGCAATGTCGCGATCTACGCGATCGAGAAGGCTCAGCAGCTTGGCGCAAAGGTCGTCACCTGCTCTGATTCCACAGGCTGGATCTATGATCCCGACGGAATCGATGTCGCCCTGCTCAAGGAAGTCAAGGAAGTCAAGCGTGCCCGCCTGACCGAGTACAAAGCTGCAAGGCCCTCCGCTGAGTATCACGAAGGCAAGGGCGTCTGGACCATCAAGGTCGACGTTGCTCTTCCCTGCGCAACCCAGAACGAGCTGAATCTCGACGATGCCAAGACTCTCGTTGAGAACGGTGTCTATGCAGTCTGCGAAGGTGCCAACATGCCCACCACTCTTGATGCTACCCAGTACCTGCAGCAGAATGGTGTCCTGTTTGTCCCCGGCAAGGCTTCCAACGCCGGCGGCGTTGCCACCAGCGCACTTGAGATGAGCCAGAACTCCGAGCGTCTGTCCTGGACATTCGAGGAAGTCGACCAGAAGCTCCAGGGCATCATGGTCAACATCTATCACAACATCGATGCCGCTTCCAAGAAGTACGGCATGGAAGGCAACTACGTATCATCAGGCGCCAAAACCCAACTAATCAGGCGGCTGCGCAGCAGCCCGCAGCAGATCACGATCCTGATTTGTGCGCAAAGAGATCTGTGAAAGGCTCAGAGCCCGTTCCGGATCCCGCGCGATAAAAAAATACAGAATCACCCGGGCTGTCCCCCTCTTTTCCGGCGGGGGACAGCCTTTTTTATGGCACGGCCCGCGTAATGTATTTTCCGTCTTGCGGCGGACGCGGGCCGGTCGGTGGGCAGAGGGCGGCGTGGCCGCCTCTACCCTGTTGTCGGCAGGGAAAGCTTTTTTCGTGTCACCCGGCTGAAACTGTAAGTTTTTTTGTGTCATACACCTGAAACAGTAAGATTTTTTTTGTTTTGTGTCATGCACCTGAAACAGTAAGATTTTTTTGTAAAAATTCATAAAATACTCCATCCGGATTCTGTTCAGTCCGCAAAAGAAAAAAACCGGATGAAACAGGAAAGCTGCCGCATTTTAAGGCTTTGAAACCGCAGCAAAACGGTTTCATTTCAGCAGCAAAACGGTTTCATTTCAGCAGCAAAAGGGTTTCATTTTAGCAATAAAACGGTTTCATTTTATGAGCATTTTATATGGCATTTTATAGGTAGAAACCCCTCCGCAGATTCTTTACAACTTGTTTTCCATGCGATAAAATCAATATCAGGGATTTTATCGCATTAACCTACCGGCACTCTCTGCTCCCTGAACCTGGACGACGCCGAGAACGGACTACATATCAAATCAATCAACGGACATTGCGCGAAATCCCCTTGGAGGAACTCCACTATGAATCAGTTTGAATTGATTGCTCCCTGCCATTTCGGTATGGAAAGCGTTGTAAAGAACGAGATTTATGAAATCGGGTACGATGTCACGGAAGTGACCGACGGGCGTGTCACTTTTATCGGTGATGAGGAGGCGATCGCCCGCGCCAACATCTGCCTGCGGACAGCTGAGCGTGTCCTGCTGAAGGTGGGCTCTTTCCACGCGGAATCGTTTGAGGATCTCTTTCAGGGGACTCTGGCCCTTCCATGGGAGCAGTATCTCCCCAGAGAATCACGCTTCTGGATCAAAAAAGCCGCCAGCATCAAGAGCAAGGTCTTCTCTCCCTCCGACATACAGTCCGTTATGAAAAAGGCCATGGTAGAGCGGATGAAACAGCAATATCCGATCGACCACTTCCCCGAGACCGGTTCGGACTATCCGGTGAGGGTTTTTATTTATAAAGATGAAGTGACCGCCGCTCTGGATACGACCGGAGACTCGCTGCACAAGCGCGGCTATCGGCAGATGAAAGTCAAGGCACCAATAGCGGAAAACCTGGCTGCGGGGCTGATCATGCTGACCCCCTGGCAGCCCGGAAGAGTCCTCGTGGATCCTTTCTGCGGGAGCGGCACCTTCCTGATCGAGGCCGCCCTCATGTCCGCCAATATTGCCCCCGGGCTCTACCGGCATTTTATCTCTGAAGACTGGACTGAGATCATTCCCTCCACCTACTGGGCGGAGGCAAGGGAAGAAGCCAGGGACATGATCGACCTCTCCGTGGAGACCGATCTGCAGGGATATGATATAGATCCCGCCGCCATCGCAGCGGCACGTGAGAACGCCAGACTGGCCGGTGTCGAGAAGCTGATCCATTTCCAGACACGTCCGATCTCCGCGCTCTCGCATCCCAAAAAATACGGCTTTATCATCACTAATCCCCCTTACGGCGAGCGTCTCTCGCCCGGTTCCGAGGCCCTGAGCGAAGTGGAATTATCCGATGCGGCACGGGCCCGCGTGAATACAGGAGCCCTGGCAGAACTCTACCAGACGCTGGGAGAGCGTCTCCGCGCCATGGACACCTGGTCACTGTACCTGATCACATCCTTCGAGGGCTGCGAAGCGGCAATCGGCAAAAAGGCCCTCAGGAACAGGAAGATCTACAATGGCATGCTAAAGACCTATTATTACCAGTTCCCCGGTCCGCGTCCTCCCAGACGCCGCTCCCCGGCCAAATAATAATAATCCGGAATCAAATAATCACAATAATTACAGGGGCAAATGATTTTTCATACGGGCAATCAATTTCTCATACGGGCAATCAATTTCTCATACGGGCAATCAATTTCTCATCCGGGCAAATGATTTCCGGATATAATGATTTCTCATCCGGGCAAAGCCAGACATTTGGGGCGGCTTCAACGTCAGCTTCCTGATAATACAAAAGGAAAACCAGCAGATTATGAGTAAACAGAAATATCAGATCATCTTCGCAACAGGTAATCAGGGAAAGATCCGCGAGATCAAGGCTATTGTTGAGGAAAGGAAAAACGCAGCCGGCCTGCAGGAAGGTATGGATGCCTCAGCCCCCTGTGTTCCCGAAATCGAGGTCCTCTCTATGAAAGAAGCCGGCGTCCCCTCCGATCCGGAAGAGACAGGAGCCACATTCGAGGAGAACGCTCTGATCAAAGCACAGGCTGTCTACGACCTGCTCCTCTCCCGTCCCGCTCCTGAAGGCACCGTCCGCATCGTGATGAGCGATGACTCGGGGCTGGAGATTGACGCGCTGGACAAGGCTCCCGGGGTCCACTCAGCCCGTTATATGGGTTACGATACAGACTACAGGCTGCGTATGGAACACCTCCTGGAAAGGCTGGAAGGCGTCCCTGAGGACAAGCGCACAGCCCGCTTTGTGGCTACGGTGGCAGCTATTCTCCCCGACGGCAGCTCTATGGTCGTGCGCGGTACGATGGAGGGCAGGATCGGCCACAAGATCTGCGGACAGAACGGCTTCGGATACGACCCTTTCTTCTATCCAGACGGATTCGATATGACCAGCGCCGAGATGTCCCCCGAGCAAAAAAACAGCATCAGTCACAGAGGCAAGGCTCTCCGGGCCATGATGTCAAAGCTGGGCCTCTAGGTCTTTGACAGAAAGGCCGTTTTTTCACCGTTATTACACTGGCTGCCGCACTGTCATTTCTTCGTCCGTTTATGCACGGCGCCGTTGTGTTTTATTGTTTATAAATTAACGTATTTTTGTTATTGACATGTGCCGTTTTCTTAGCTATAATAACCCTTGCATGTGAGACAACGGTCTGCAACGGGGTGTGGCTCAGTTTGGCTAGAGCGCCTGGTTTGGGACCAGGAGGTCGCAGGTTCGAATCCTGTCACCCCGAGTCTCCGAAGAATTATATATGTTTTTGTGCGGGTGTAGTTCAGTGGTAGAACACTAGCCTTCCAAGCTAGATATGTGGGTTCGATTCCCATCACCCGCTTTCGCATTGCTATAAACAATCAGTTGCCTTGGATCCATGTTCAGGCAGACAGTGCAGGGCAGCGATTACTGTAAGAGCTTACAGATATTTAATGCGAGCGGCTTATGTGTCCGTAGCTCAGTTGGATAGAGCACCGGCCTTCTAAGCCGGGTGTCGGGGGTTCGAGTCCCCCCGGGCATATTCGGAACAGACCACTCTTCTGTTCCGGCAGTCAACATAATATGGTGGGTATGGCGTAGTTGGTTAGCGCGCCAGATTGTGGTTCTGGAGATCGTGGGTTCGAGTCCCATTACCCACCCTTTTTTTATGCAATGACTTACAGCCTTGTTGGGCGGTCAAATGATGGGCTATCGCCAAGTGGTTAAGGCACAGCACTTTGACTGCTGTAACGTTGGTTCGATCCCAACTAGCCCAGTTCATATGGGACATTAGCTCAGATGGTAGAGCACTTGACTTTTAATCAAGTTGTCGGGGGTTCGAGTCCCCCATGTCTCACTTTTTCTTATTTTCTTTTTCCTTTTTTCTGCGGCGGCTCAATTCATTTTGCGTCGTCGCTTTTTTTATGAAACAGCCATTGCAGCCCGGTCACGGACCGGATCAGTTCTGCGGCGGCAATGTTCTCATCAAAACGAAAATAATTTAAATAATATAGTTTTTCTTTATGCAGCTATGGCGGAATTGGCAGACGCGGCAGATTTAGGTTCTGTTGGGCAACCCCCGTGCAGGTTCAAGTCCTGTTAGCTGCATTATTTTTTTGCCCGCCGCCTGAAGCCGGTTCTCTGGTCAAAAAAAATCAAAAAATAAGGCCCCTGCCGGCCTCCCGGACTGCCTGTTCAGCATCTTTTATAAGGCATTTTTCCGGTCTCAGGACATACGATTCAGGGAATTTCGCCCGCCCCGCGCTCCGACTGATTATTTCCAATTTTAAAAAATTCCCCTGCTTATGTAGTATAATTAATAACAGAAAAGCAGTTCACCCGATGTGGGGAAAATTCAGCAGAAAAAGGAGGGCTCAACCATGAAATCAACCGAAAAAAACAAAATCGTAAGAGTATTGGGGTTATTATTGATTTTCATGCTGGTGTTTACAGTCATTCCAGCCATGCCCGGCGAGGCTGCATCGACCAAGTCAAAAGCAATCTCCGCTTACAAAAAGAAACTGTCAGCAAGCAAGGTGACCGTCCTGCCCGCCGGCAAGAAAGTCATGAACAGAAACGACGATTATGTGACTTACAGATACAGCAAAAGGGCAAAAGTCAAGTTTGCGATTGCCTATATCAACAACGACAATGTCCCCGAACTGATCCTGGAAGACAAGAACTATGGCTATGGCGTGTGGGCCTATAAGGGAGGTAAAGTAAAATGTGTGCTCTGGGGGGACACCTATTACAGTCCCTATGGGTACTACAGAAAGAAGGGGATTTATGAAGATATTGCCTGGTCAGAAGGAACCCCCTTCACCAAGTGCTTTTATCAGTTCAAAAACGGAAAGATGACCGGAAAGCTTCATAAATTTGTGTATGAACAAGGACGGCCCGAGGCAGATTATTACCAGACCTCCAGTTCCTCCCGGTATCCAAAGGAAATTTCCAAAGCTGTCTTTAAAAAGAAACTGAAATCTTATGTCGGGAACACCAAAGTGACAAAGCTCTCGCTCAAATCAAATACCAGTTCAAACCGGAAAAAATATCTCAGATGATCAGTCATAAAGTTCCGAACATACAGTTCCGATTATGAAAGCAGGGCTGCCGCTTCAGAGAGGTTCACAGTTCACACTCTCTAAATGCAGCAGCCCTTTTCTTTTAAACAGGGTCTGAAGACAGTCCTGAGGGGGCAATACATCGATTGCCTCTCAGGGCTGTCTTTTACTTGTTATTACTTATCTTTTGTTATCTGACTTCCTCGAAAGAATCCCCGGCAGAATTTCAGGAAGCAGTCTCTTCCGGCTGCACACAGATAATATTTTCCTGCCGGGCGTACCAGTCGTTGGGATACTGATCCGTGATAATGACGGCGTCTGTGAAGGCAGCAAAACGGACCGGTGAGATGATGTGGAACTTCTCCGCAGTGCACAGGACATATCGTTCTCTGGACTGGGCGATTGCTCTGCCCTTGATCAGCGCCTCATTGATATCAGGAGTTGTAAAGCCGTTTTCAGAGTTGACGCCGTTGGTCCCCATGAAGCATTTGGTAAAGTTGAATGCGCACATCTCTTCGCAGGCCGCGTTGCCGACAATGGCTTCCGTAACACCCCTTATCTCGCCTCCGATCAGGTTGACCCGGAAACCCCGCCGGGCCAGTTCCAGGCCGTGCGCCACCGCATTTGTGACATAGACAGCATCGTATTCAGTGATATAGGGAATCATGGCACCGGTCGTAGTTCCCGCATCAATATAGACAAAATCATCCGGTTTGATCAGAGCAGCGGCATATTTTCCGATCCGCTGCTTTTCTTCTATGTTGACTGTCTGTTTCTCAGAGACACCCTCTTCGCGAAGATCAGTCTTATTGTTGACGGACATGGCACCGCCGAAGACCCGGACCAGGAGTCCTTTTTTATCCATCTCCTGCAGATCGCGCCGGATAGTGGATTCCGATGCGTTCAACAGGCGCACCAGTTCCGTGAGCGTGACACTGCCGCGGGAATCCAGAATCTGCAGGATATGCTGATGCCGCTGTTCAGCGAACATAAATACCTCCTTTTAAGAGACCTGTAAGAAAGGAAAACTCGCGGAAACGCTCTGTGCAGGACTCATTCAGTTTATTGATCGTTTATGCTTGATTGTGATAGTTTCTATATTTGATTATACAAAAAAATCAGACCGCATGGAACAGCCCTTTGCGCTTTTTTCCGCTCCCCATGTCGTGACGGTAAGCAGCCGGCATCAATCTTGTGCTCGCGGATCGTCCGGAATCCTCCCCTCGCCCGCGCTTCCTGCTCCGGATCAATCCTGTAGGTGCGCGGATTGTCTTCCCCGTCCATGGTACAACGGTAAACCATTAGATACTATTCAGACAAACGTTATTCCCGCCTGATTCTGATAAATTTTTCCGCTTTCAAAAAAAGCTCCCGGATTAAGTGGTACATTATAAACATAAAAGCTGATCATCGAAGAAAGGGAAACATAGAGAATCTTTCCTTTTAACTATCTTTTTTAATCATTTCACTTACTTCAGCGAAAGGAGGCCGCAGCTATGAAATCAACCGAAAAAGTCAAAACAAAAAACAAAATCCTGAGGGCACTGCAATTATTACTGATTCTGACGCTGGTGTTTACAGCCATTCCCGCCATGCCCGGCGAGGCCGCATCGACCAAGTCGAAGGCACTTTCCGCTTATAAAAAGAAACTCTCCGCCAGCAAGGTGACCGTCCTGCCTCCGGGGAAAAAGGTCACCGTCAATTACTACGATACTGTAACTTACAGATACAGCAAAAGCGCTGCTGTCAAATTTGCCATCGCCTACATTGACAACGACAATATCCCCGAACTGATCCTTCAGGATAACAGATATTGCTACGGTGTCTGGACCTATAAGAGCGGTAAGGTCAGATGCGTGCATTGGGGTGACAGCCTGACCGATCCCTACGGGTACTACAAAAAGAAGGGAATTTTTGAAGATCTTCATTATACAGAAGGTTCCCCTTTTTACAAATATTTTTATCAGTTCAGGAACGGTAAAATGACTCATAAGCTGACCAAAATAGTGCAAGAACAAGGCCAGCCCTATGCAGAGTACATGATTCGTTCCAGGATGGTCTCCAAAGCCGTCTTCAAGAAGAAACTGAAATCCTATGTCGGGAACACACATGTGACAAAAATCTCTCTCAGGAAGAATACCCGCGCAAACCGGAAAAAATACCTCAAATAATGGTTCTGAATAAACGCGTCGTTTCATTCCAGACCAGCTTGCGGGTATTACGAAATGAAGGGCAGATGAATCATCCCTGAACAGGGTTGTCTTCATTGCGCGGGCCGTGTCAATAAAAAGGGGGCTGCACCCTGAAGGTGCAGCCCCCTGCTTTTTTCCGCCGTGGAATCAGGGTATTGCGTAGGAATACACGCTTAACAGCCTGTTATCCGGCAACTCAGATTTACCCTGCATTTCGGATCAGTCTGCTTTTTGTTTCAGACAGGTCCGAGAGTTATTTCAATTATTCCTCAACAGGCTTTTTGAGGAAGCCAAGAAGGAAGGTGCCTACGATGGTACCGATGATCAGGGCAACGATGTACATAGGCCAGTTGCCGACAACGGGGAATACGAAGATGCCGCCGTGAGGAGCCATCAGTGTGCAGCCGAAGACCATGGAGAGCGCGCCTGCAATACCGGAGCCGATGATGCAGGAAGGAAGTACGCGGCCGGGATCGGAAGCTGCGAAGGGGATAGCGCCCTCAGTGATGAATGCAAGACCCATGATGAAGTTGACGGGGCCGGACTCTCTCTCTTCCTTGGTGAACTTGTTCTTGAAAAGGATGGTTGCCAGAGCGATTGCGCAGGGAGGTACCATACCGCCGATCATGACTGCTGCCATGATGTCATAGTTGCCTGCCGCGATGGATGCAGTACCGAAAACATAAGCTGCCTTGTTGAAGGGGCCGCCCATGTCGATGGCCATCATGCCGCCCAGGATCAGGCCCAGGATAAGCTTACTGCTGCCGCTCATACCGCTCAGAGCATTGTTCAGGCCGGTGTTCAGGGCGCCGATCGGAGGCTCAACAATGAACATCATGATCAGGCCTGTAAGCAGAATACCGAACAGGGGATACAGAAGGACGGGAGCGATCTTCTCGATGGACTCGGGAAGATTGTTGAAGAGCTTCTGCAGGAACAGTACGACGTAACCGGCTACGAAACCGGCGACCAGTGCGCCGAGGAAACCGGACTTGCCGTTTGCTGCGATCATGCCGCCGACGAAACCGACTGCGAGACCGGGTCTGTCAGCGATACTCTCTGCGATGTAACCCGCAAGGACGGGAAGCATGAAGCCGAAGGCCACGCCGCCGATGGATTTCAGGGTTGCAGCGACAGGAGTGATGGAACCGAAGTTGCCTCTGTCTGCCACAGACAGGGCGTTCATATCGACTAAGAGACCATCGATCAGGAAGGCCAGAGCGATCAGGATACCACCGCCTACGACGAAGGGAAGCATGTGGGAAACGCCGTTCATCAGCTGAACGTAAATCTTGTGTCCCGCACTGCCGGATGCCTTGGCTGCGGAAGCGGAGGCAGCTGCTGCGCTTCCCGCGTTCCACACGGGGGCGTCGCCCGCCATTGCGCGCTTGACCAGCTCCGGACCCTTGCTGATACCGTCAGAGACAGGAACCTCAATCAGCTTCTTGCCGTGGAAACGGTCCATGGGGACCTTTGCGTCCGCCGCGACGATGATGCAGTCAGCGTCCGCGATCTCCTGGTCGGTCAGGACATTCTTTGCACCGCCGGAGCCTCTGGTCTCGACCTTGACCCAGCAGCCTGCTGCCTTAGCGGCCTTCTCGATGCCTTCCGCTGCCATATATGTATGCGCGATTCCGGTAGGGCAGGATGTAACAGCGCAGATCCTGCATGCGTCATCCGCGAGGGCTGCCATGACCTGGGGAGCACCGTTCTCGACCATCTCGTCCTTGGCGTCCGCAGCGTCGATGACCGCGAGGAACTCGTCCACATCCTTTGCCTTCTTCAGGTCCTCGCTGAACTGCTCATCCATGAGCAGGCGGGACAGTTTGCTGAGCACGTCCAGATGCACGTTGTCCTTTGTGATCGGGGCAGCGATCAGGAAAATCAGATTGACGGGCTCACCGTCCAGAGCGTCGTAGTCGACACCGTCCTTGACGACCATTGCCGCAAGACCGGGCTTGATGACTGCGTCGCACTTGCCGTGGGGGATGGCGATGCCTTCGCCGATGCCGGTGGTGGACTCTTCTTCTCTGTGGTAGACCTCGGCGCGGTAGGCTTCCAGATCGCTGATCTTTTCACTCTTTGCCATAAGGGCGACCATTTGGTCCAGTGCTTCCTCTTTTTTCTTCGGTGTGCCGTTCAGGTCGATACTCCGACGATCGAGCAAATCAGTAATACGCATAGATCAAATTCCTCCTTTTACACGTAACTTAGTGTGTAAACAGACATTCCGGTCATCCTCTTCGACTATGTTCCAGACAATGTTCTGCGACCTTGTTCTGTGACAATGCTCTGCAGCAATGCTCTGTGGCAATGCTCTATGGCAATGCTCTGTGGCAATACTCTGCAGCAATGCTCTGCGGCCAGAATCTGTGACAGAAAACTATGCGGATATCCATATCGTCTTTGAGACCGGTCTGTCTTCCCTTTATGTAATTGTTGTTTCCGTCCATACCGTCCGTCAAACGGAAGCGGGTACCGGGTTGCCGCAGCGGGTTTACCCGTCCAGACGTCCGTAGACATCCATGACTTCCTCGCGCGTGGCGAGAAGATCCGAGAAAGCACTGGCACTGCCCGTGGCTACGCCCATGCGGAAGGCATGCTCATATTCGTGCTTCTCTTCCCATCCAGTCAAAAAGCCTGCGACCATGGAATCGCCGGCGCCGACAGCGTTGACCAGCTCTCCTTTGGGGGCGGGAAGTGCGTGGACCTGGCCGTTTTCGTCCAGGAGGACCGCACCCATACCGGACATGGATACCAGAACATTGACAGCGCCCATTTCCTGAAGCTTTTTCGCATAGGGGACAACGGATTCCCTTGTCTCCAGTTTCACGCCGAAAATCTCGCCGATCTCGTGGTGATTGGGCTTGATCAGGAAGGGACGATACTGCAGGACATTGAGCAGAAGGTCCTTTGTGGCGTCGACCACAAAGCGGATCCCGCGGCCCTGAAGCGCTTCCAGGATGTTGGAATAAATCGTTCCGGGCATGCTCTCCGGAATGCTGCCCGCCAGAACGAGCGTGTCTCCCTCCTTCAGGGTCTTGAGCTTGTCCATCAGGGCATCCTGCCCTGCCTGATCGATGACCGGTCCCATGCCGTTGATCTCGGTGCCGTCAACATCCTTCAGTTTCAGGTTGATTCTGGAGAAGCCGTTTCCGATACGGATGAAATCATTCCGGAGTCCCATCTCATTCATCCTGCGGATCAGCTCGTCCCCGGTAAAGCCGGCGACAAATCCAAGAGCGGTACTGTCAATCCCCAGGTTTCTGAGCACGGTGGTGACATTGATTCCTTTTCCCCCTGCCAGCATCTGCTCGTAGACTGTACGGTTGGTCTTTCCGAGTTCAAAATTCGGAACCGAAACGATATAGTCCAGTGAAGGATTGAATGTTACTGTGTAGATCATTCCCTGACCTCCTTTCCTCTTATGAATGTAGTATACAACCAAATTCAGTCATAATCAAGCATAAAATATGCAGATTTTAAGAGTTTTTCATTCATCAAGCTCCAATTTCGTTCATAGTCGTTCAAATCCATCCATTTAAAAATGCTGCATTGCGAGGGTCACCTGCGAGGGTCATGTCAACAGGGCAGAGGCGGCCACGCTGCCCTCTGTCCCCCGACCGCTTGGTCCTTGTCCGCCGCAAAGCGGAAAATACATTAATACATTACACGGACAGGGTCACACAAAAGGGCAGAGACGGCACTGCCGTCCTCTGCCCTCCGACCGGCTGGTCCGAGTCCGCCACAAGGGCTGGTCCGGGTCCGCCGCAAGGCGGAAAACTTCATTGTATGGACCGTATCAAAAAAAGGTATGCCCTCTGTTCAGGCATGCCGGGCAGATCATTGATTTATAAAGACCGCTTCCACAGGGTGATGGGAGTAGCCCACGATGCCGAACCGTCCGACCCGGATATCCTCGGGTTTTTTCGCAGGATCAAAGACGGAGCACACACCATAGCCATTTAAAATGACCTGAGGCAGGTACACCTCGTTTCCGTGTGCATTCGTATAAGTGATAAGTGCCAGGCCGTCCGGATAATCAGAAAGGAAGATCATCTGGACCCGGTAGCCTCCATAGTCCTTCTGAATGAGATTAGAGCCGAAGGTAAGGTCCCGTCTCTCCTCATCCGGGAATCTGAAAACTCCCAGAAGGTCCAGCGATTTCACCCCTTCATAGGAATCAGAGGTCATGTCGGCGGATCCGAAAGCAACGCGCACGCTGTCGACCTGTCCATCTCTTTTTCCTCCCCTGTAGCGGAAAACCAGGATAAAGCTGGATCCGTCCTCAGCGCGGATCTGAATATGGTCTGTCATGACCTGATCGATGTCCAGACCGCACTCCTCCATGGTCTCAAAGGGAAGGAGTTTACCGTTTTCATAACTGTAGTCATCCAGATTTTTACCGTAAAAATTCTGCTGACCATGTCCATTGTATATCACAGTGTAATAAAAATCGGTCCTCTCCAGCGGTTTAAAATACTCGCGATAGGTCATAAGGTAGTTTCCTCCGTCTGACACATCGATATCCCTGATGTATGCAGCCGAAGAGGAAGTATCAGGATTCTTTCTCCAGCCGGATATAGTCACCCGGGGCTTTTCCGTCCTTCCGCCGCTTTCAGATTCCGATGCAGACACGGGCTCCCCGCTGGAGGGGGCTGCGGCGAATACAGCCAGGCCTCCCCTATTTCCTAAAACTGCCAATAGTACGATCAAGACCGCTATCCACTTCTTCATTGGATCCTCTCCTTATGATTCGGGTTTGGCGCTGGGAAAATGTCAGAAATGCTCAAGCGGCCCCGGCATTTTCTGCCGCTTTCATCGCTGCTTCTTACATATTTGTGGCCATGGGCGGGTGCCCGCAAAGGCCCTTCGGTTGTTTGTGCTCATTGACGATCCTCAGTGCCATCGGGTACCTTTTGACCTTAACATCATTTTATTATATTTATTATATCGTTTTATCCGCAAAACTTAAATGATATTTTAAAAAGCATAGAGATTATACAGTTACTTTTCAGACCGGCACGAAATTCGAGGCGTTTTTTTCGATAATGCGAAGCAGTGTTTTTTTCGCGAAAAACCCGGGGGTTACGACGAAAATCCCATCGCGCAGCGATTTGGAATGGGGATTTTCGTACGTTACTCCTATACGCGCCCTCGATAGGGCGTGTATAGGAACATTCCGCAAAGCAGCATCACCCGCCACAAGTGTGCCTGATGTCAGCACAATCCTGTCCTTCCCTGATCGTCACCTTCTCCTTTACACGATAGGGCAGGGTTCCCTGAGTGTTGAAATAAGTCTTCATCATCATTTCGCCCAGCAGCCCTGTTATCATCAGCAGCATACCTGCTGTGATGAAGAAGATCGTCAGGATCATCTGTATAATAAAATATCGCATATGTCTGGTCAGAAAATAACCTGCCACTGTCCAGCCTCCGAATACTATAGCCAGAATATTGAAGGCCAGACTTAAACCTCCAAGCAGGTACAGCGGCCGGCTGGCGTATTTGCTCCAGAACCAGACAGACAGCATATCCAGGAATCCCTTCACGATCCGCAAAAGGCTGTACTTCGACCGTCCATTGAGCCTGGGACGGTGATTGACTTCCATCTCACCGACCTCAAAGCCCCGGATCTTCAGGAGAGCCGGTATGAAACGATGCTGTTCCCCGAAGAGCGTCAGGTCCTCAAAGCATTCCCGCCTGTAGATTTTCAGAGTACACCCACTGTCATGGATCCCGTCATGAATGATCATGTAGCGCAGCAGATTGGCTCCGCGTGACACAAAACGTTTCATAAAGGAATCCTGCCGGCTCCTGCGCCAGCCGGACACGACATCCAGGTCGTTCTCCATCAGAAAGCGGATCATTTCCGGAATGTCCGCGGGATCATTCTGACCATCCCCGTCCATAGCCGCGATCAGGTCCTTTGAAGCCGCCTTAAACCCGCAGTCGAGGGCGGAAGTCTGTCCATAATTCTTCCGGAACCGGATATATGTCAGCGGGCTGAGCGAACGGCAGACCCTGTCCGTACCGTCCACAGATCCATCGTCGACTATGATGATCTCGTAATCAAAGGGATGACCGTCTATTCCCGCTTCGCAGACCGCCTTTGTCTCTTCAAACAGTTTCCCTATATTCTCCGCTTCATTGTAAACCGGTATAACGATCGAGATTGAAATATTACTATTTGAGTCATTCTGATGGCCAGGTGAGTTATTCTGATGGCCAGACGGGTTATTCTTATGGCTGGATGAGTTATTCTTATGTTGCATTTCCATTTGTCATTCTTTCCTGTAGTCGTGAGCAAGACTACGCCGGGGATATGTGCATCCACATCCCCGGCGTAGTTTTTTCAGAACCCCTTAATACATAAAAATATTGCTGAACTGATACTCCGGATCCGCACCGCCTGTATGATCAACATAACCGCCATTTAAAATGACCGTTACATTTCCACTAAACACAGACAGGTCTATCACATATTGATGAACCTTGTGATCCAGGTCTTTATCATTTGCTTCTGCCTTTTTCAGGAGCTTTCCCCCGGAATCATATATAAAAGCTGTCAGGCATCCGCGGCCGGCAACTTTCATAGGTTCCCCTTAAAAGCCAAAATATACAAGTTCCTCTTAAAAGCTGAAATATTCAGGTCCCTCTCATAAACCGAAATAAACAAGTTCCTCTTAAAAACCAAAATATACGAATGTCGACTCTGCTCCCAGGCATAATACACCCCATACAAAAGCAAGTGAGGCGAGAAAGAGCGAGCCTGTATTGAGGATGTGTTTTTTCTTATAATTGTTCTCGGGAACGAAGCAGATCAAACATGCAGCAAGGATAAATATGACCATATTCAAGCCGGGAAAATTTGCGGCAAATTCGTTCAATCCTGTCAGGTTATAGATCAATTGGTTCTCGGACAGATCAAACGAGGTCATCATGCCCTCGCTTACAACTGTACTCTGCATATGCACAATCTTCGATAAGATCATTCTCCACTGTCCGACAGATTGGGCACTGAATAAAAGCCAGAGAAGGCTCACTGCAGCAAAGGTACAAAGCCGCCGTACCGGCTTAAATATCTTTTCTTCAGCCCGGTCAAACATCCTGTCAAAGCAGCTTAACAGACCGTGCAGGAGTCCCCATAAGACAAATGTCCAGTTATCCCCGTGCCATAATCCGCTTACCAAAAAAAACGATAAGTGTATTCAGATAAGTGAAAGCTTCTCCCTTACGGGAGCCGCCAAGCGGAATATAAATATATTTGGTCAGGAACTTTGTCAAAGATATATGCCATCTCTTCCAGAAATCCCTGATGGATACAGCCTTGTAGGGCGAATCGAAGTTCATGGGCAGATCTATGTTCAACATCGATGATATTCCGACCGCCATATCACTGTAGCCACTGAAATCAAAATAAATTTCAAACGTATAAAACAGGACAAGCAGCAGGCAGTCCATAGAGGTTGCCGCATCTATATTTGTATAAGCCCATGAAACTGCAGTGGCAAAAGTGTCCGCGATCAGCACCTTTTTGAGCAGACCCAGACTGAATATCTTTATGCCGACAGCAAGGTTTGTTAAATCTACTTTTTTCCTTTCAGCCTGATTCAGCTGCGAAATATAATCTACAGGATCGATAATGGGTCCCATAACCAGCTTAGGAAAGTACAGAATATAGGCCAGATAATCGATCAGATCATTGTTTTCAAGCTCTCCCTGCTCTGTCGCCACAACATATGCAATCTGCTGGAAGGTGTAAAATGATATTCCCAGAGGAAGGATGATGTTTTGAAAGGGAAAATTCTTTCCCAGGAAGGCATTTATGTTGCTGATCGCAAAATTCAGGTACTTAAAATATACCAGCATGCCCACATTTACTATGATCGGCAGAGCCAGTACCATCCGATTCCGGATCTTCCGTTTCTTAATGACCAGGGCAGAGCCGTAATTGATCAGCAGGCTGATTCCCAGATAGAGCAGCATATTGATCCTGCCCCATGAATAAAAAATAATGCTTGCGATAATGATGACAAGCTTTCCGAAAACCGGCTTAATCTTATTGGCCAAAAAATAGAGCAATACTGTGACGGGTAAAACAAACAGTATGAACCCATAACTATTGAATTGCATCAATCACACCGCCCTGTGTCGTCCTAATCTCCTACGTACAAATATTCAGTCCTTAGCCGGATGATAATGTCATTTTCAGAGCATCATTCAAACCAGATCAAAGCTCTTCGCAGCGCACTATTCAGCACCCGCATTCTTTGTAGAGGCATATATACTCTGCAAAGGTCATTTTGTCGTACCATTTTATCATCTCACCATGCTTTAGTAAAGACGCCAAAAATCAGCCGGGAGACAGGGCGGAGACAGGGCAGGCTGTCCGATAACCCGCCATATTTACAGTAAAAAAATTTTATCAAATTACCGGCCATGCTATGATCTGATCCAGGAAGCCAGCAAACCTGGTGGACTTTTTTGTCTGTGCAGCAGCGGCTTACGCCCCTGCTGCTTCTGACCCAAGCTGTGGTTCCTGCTTCCAACCATATGTCTTCTGCACACCGCTTTTGCTGACTGATCCTCAGACAGCAAAAGCAAGTTTCCTCTTCCGGCATCATGCGTTAACAGTTCATATAATGAATAAAGACGTCTACTGTTTTCCCTATATATAGTATAATGTATTCAGGAGGTATACATTATGCCGTATGTAAAGACAATCGACCGGAATCAAATGTATATGACATCACTTGACATGATGGTTGATCCCGACAGCATCGCAAGGATTATTGATGCCTTTGTTGATTCGCTCGATCTGACGGGAATGGGTTTCACAAACACCAATCCATCATCAGAAGGCCGGCCTGCTTATAACCCGGGGTCATTGCTCAAGCTGTACCTGTATGGCCACAGGAATAACATACGCTCTTCAAGAAAACTTCAGAAAGCCTGCCATGTGAACATTGAGGCAAAATGGCTCATGAAAGGTGCCGAGCCCGATTTCAGAACGATTTCCGACTTCAGGAAAGACAATGTCAGCAGGCTCAAAGACGTCTTCCTCGAATTTAACAAACGTTTTGAAGACCTGATGACAGGTTATTTGTCCGTTGACGGCACAAAGATCATAGCATGTAATGCTAAAAGCAATAACTTCACAAGCAGCAAGATAGATGACCGCATTGCATGGCTGAAAGGGCACATCGAAGAGTACCTTCGCCAGATGGATAAACAGGACCGGGAGGACAGTCGGGAGGAAACCACCGACGGATCGTTTACATCCGAGCAGCTTGAAGCAAAGCTCGCAGAAGCCAGGGAACGTCTGGAGAAATATGAGCGCTACAGGGAATATATGGAACAAAACAATCTGTCCCAGATCTCCCTGACTGACGCGGATGCCAGACTGATGAAAAACCGTAACGGTTTCACTGTATCCCACAACGTGCAGACGGCAGTGGAATCCAACACACACATGATCGCTGACTTTACCGTCTCCAGCGACCCCACTGACTATGGGCAGCTGGAATCGACACTTCACGGCCTTAAAGAACAAAGACCACACAGCATCCTTGAAGCAACAGCAGACAAAGGCTACCAGTCAGAAGAAGACATGGCGCGATGCCTGGAAAACGGGATCCTTCCGAACGTGATCCTGCCGGATGGACAGGATTCTCATATCATTGAACTTCCTTATGAACCATGTGAAGACCCGCACCCGGAAAGCGTTGACCCTGCGGAACTAAGCAAGTGCCTCCGGGCAGGCATCATTCCGGACGCGTACAAAAGCCACATTTCTTCCATCCAGATACAGGAAAAGAATGTCTTGATCCGGTCAGAAAATGAGTCCGTTGCCAGGTCTCCCTTTCAGGATGAAGAAGAGATGCTTTCCAAAGCGGCGGAAGGATATTTTGTAAGGGATCCCGCGCGGAACATCGTGTACTGCCCGGCAGGAGAGATCCTTCGCCAGAACACGGTGACGAAAAAAGACCGCATAAGGTACATCAATAAAATGGCCTGCCGGCGCTGCCCTTACCGGGATAAATGCTATAAGGGCAGGAAAGGCTTTAAGGAAGTCGAATTCAACAAAGATGAATTCTGCAAGTCAAATGGGGTATGGCAAAAGTCGGAAGGCAAAAAACCGGCATTCCAAAAACGGAGGGGCAAAAGGGAAAAGCGGATGATGGTCACGATCGTGCTTGTTCCTGACCGCCGGAAAATGGCAAACCGGATGTGCCTTTCGGAACATCCTTTTGGCAGCATAAAACGTTTTCAGGATTCCAGTTACTTTCTGCTCAGAGGAAACAGGAAAGTAACAGGGGAGTTTGCGCTCTTTTCTCTGACCTATAACATGCAGAGAGCGATCAATCTCCTCGGATTTGAGGAAGTAATGAGGAAAATGACAGGATATTTATTTTTCTTCACTGACCCTCACTGCACAAATGCTGAAAACGCGTACAAAATCTTGTATTTGCCGGTGTGTTTGCAGTCATTAAAACCTGAAAAATGTGCCTGAGCCTTC
>CACYTU010000047.1 GCA_902777355.1 uncultured Lachnospiraceae bacterium
TGCAGAAGGATACAGATGCCATGCCTCACGCAGTGATTACAGTGGAAAAGTATGGAACTATCACTGTCGCTCTGGATGCGGAGGCAGCCCCCGCCACTGTTGAAAATTTCATAAAACTGTCAAAGGAAGGCTTCTATGACGGACTGACCTTCCACAGAATCATGGATGGTTTCATGATTCAGGGAGGTGATCCCAACGGAAACGGCACCGGCGGTTCAGACCAGACGATTAAGGGTGAATTTGCCTCTAACGGGTTCGAGAATCCGATCAGTCACGTCAAGGGGGTCATTTCCATGGCGCGCGCGGCAGACCCTGATTCCGCCAGTTCCCAGTTTTTTATCACAGTTGCGGACTCCGTATTCCTTGATGGAGAGTATGCGGCCTTTGGTTACGTGACGGAGGGGATGGACGTCGCTGACAAAATTGCTGCGGAGGCAGAGCCGGTTGACGGTAATGGGACGATCCTGCCGGAAGACCAGCCTGTGATCACCAGCATCGTGATTGAAGAATAAGCAAAAAAAAGAATGCCAATGCATTCTTTTCCGCTCACGGATGTTTTCTGCAGGGCTGTTCGGGCCCTGCAGAAAAACATCCGTTTATTCATCCTGATTCAATCCCTCCATCGAGAAGAGTTTTTCGCCCAGGCGCCGGCAGTCCTCCTCGCTTATCCCATAGAGATTATGTTCTGCATCGACGGGATAGTAATGAACGACAAGAGTCTGCGGGCTCTCATATTCGGGCTGGTCCAGCTGAGCGCTCAGGGCAGTGAAGACATTTTTGAAAGCAGTGGAGCAGATCAACTCAGGATCTGTCTCGAGGAGCTTTCCAGTGTCGCTCTCCATGGCATCCATCTCTTTGTCCAGTAGTTCTGAGGCCCCTTTGAAAGCTTTGAGCGGCTCGATCGAGACGGTCACATCGTACTCGGGATAATCCGGAGAGGCCTGGCTTTCTGAAGTAGCGACGTCAGTCACGCTATAGCGGCAGTTCTGTCCGGCCTTTACCAGAAAGTCACGGAACAAGGTTTGTACATCTTCAGTCAGTCCGGCATCCTCCACAGTGGAGGCGTACAGATCATCGATGATGGACTCCCGTATTTCCAGTTCTTTGTCCCTTCCGGCATTGGACAGGGAGACGGGGCCGCTGTAACTCCCGGTGCAGGTCAGGTCCAGCAGGGCCTCCACATATTTTCCCGCGTCATCGGCGTCCGGTCCCTTGACGGAGGAGGTACGGCAGCCTGTGAGCACTGAAGCTGTCAGAATCACTGAGGCCGCCAGAGATAGTATTTTCGTTAAAAAATGTAAATGCCTGTTCATAATCTTAAAATCCCTCAATCGGTGCTGAATATCATCATTGACTCTCTTCTCAATCGGTGCTGCATGTCATCATTCACTCTCTCCCGATCAGAGCTGCATATCATTATTCACTCCCCCGGTCAGAATTTTAATTGCATACGGATACAGTATAAGCGAATACAGGGAACACGTCAAAAACGATTTATTCTTCATTGCACAATACCCGTGACTTCAGTCATGGGATACGCGGGCAAAAGTCTTCGACGGAAACTCACTTCATCGCCTAATACCTGTGGCATCAGATAACAGCTTCGGCATATACGCGCAGGATTTGCGGGCGGATCTTTATTCTTCGCCGCACAGGACACTAACGGGAGTTTGGGAGTTCTGAAATACAATAGCCGGAAATGTTGACTAATGATTGAACTATTGTAACTTTTTTGACGAATAGACAGACATGGAGAATCACATTAATAGTTGACAGAAAGTTTACTGTGAGTATAAAATCGAAGAGCCTGAAAGTTTAGTAATAACAATCTTCTTGTTTACTATTCTGTCGGGCTGTTTTCATGCCTGCCGTTTGTTTCCCGCTCCGGTCCCGCTGGGTTCGCGGGTTTACCTCGGAACTGGTCCGGACGGGATGCGTTTCGCCGGGAGAAGAAGGGCAGGCACGGGATTGAGCGGAAATGTTTTCGCAGGAGGAGACTCACAGGAGGAGACTCGATGGAAACGACGGAAATAAACAATTATATCGGTGAAAAAATCAGGAATCTCAGGAATCTCAACGGTCTAACACAGCAGGAGCTGGCGGACCGCACCGAACTTACAAAGGGCTTTATTTCACAGCTGGAGCGGGGACAGGTATCGGCTTCTGTGGTTACTTTGTTCGACCTGATTGAGTGCCTCGGATCCACACCCGCTGAGTTTTTCCGTCAGGAGACCGAGCAGGTCGTGTTCTCGGAAAACGAGTATTTTGAGAAGATTGACGATGACGGAAACAGTATCCAGTGGATCATTCCCTCTGCGCAGAAATACCAGATGGAGCCTCTGCTGGTTGTTCTGCAGCCTCACAGCAGGCTGGAGGAGGACAAGCCCCACACCGGTGAGGAGTTCGGCTTTCTGATCAGCGGCCGCCTGACGCTGCATCTGGGGGAGAAGATATACAATATCAAAGCCGGAGAGAGCTTTTATTACAAGGCGGCTGTGTCGCACTATATCTCGAATCCCGGGAACCGCCCGGCAAAACTGATCTGGATCAGTTCACCCCCGGAATTCTGATTAATACATTACACAGGCTGTGTCATAAATAATGCCGCACCGGGCATCAGTTGCGTGCAGGCAGAGAATCAAATAAATGCCGCACCGGGCAGCAACTGCGTGCAGGCAGAGAATCAAATAAATGCCGCACCGGGCATCAGCTGCGCGTGCGGAAAGGAAGTATAAATTATCAGCGACAGGAATGCGGGCGTGTCAGGAATCGCCGGCACGAGAGGAACAGCGGATGGAAAACATGGATAAAAACATGGATACAATTATTGAACTGCAGGGAATCACCAAGGTTTTTGAAGACGGATTCAAGGCGGTGGACGATTTTAATCTGACGGTCAAAAGAGGAGAGTTTGTCACTTTTCTCGGACCCTCCGGCTGCGGGAAGACTACGACCCTGCGCATGATCGCGGGATTTGAAATGCCTACAAAGGGAGATATCCTGCTGAACGGAAAATCCATCATAGGACTTCCTCCCTACAAGAGGCCGATAAATACCGTCTTCCAGCGATATGCCCTTTTTCCTCACATGAATGTCCATGACAATATCGCCTTCGGCCTTCGCCAGCAGAAGACGCCTGCGGATGTCATTGAACGGAAGGTGCGGCGAGTACTCGAGCTGGTCGACCTGGAAGGCTTTGAGCGCCGGAAGATCAGGACTCTGTCAGGAGGGCAGCAGCAGAGAATTGCGATTGCCAGAGCTCTCGTGAATGAGCCGGAGATCCTCCTGCTGGATGAACCCCTGGGGGCGCTTGATCTCAAGATGCGCAAGGAAATGCAGCTTGAGTTGAAGGAGATGCACGATACTCTTGGGATCACCTTCATCTATGTCACACACGATCAGGAGGAGGCCCTGACCATGTCCGACAAGATCGTGGTCATGAACGAGGGGCAGACTCAGCAGATCGGTACACCCGAGGATATTTATAACGAGCCTCAGAACGTATTTGTCGCGGACTTTATCGGAGAGAGCAATATCTTTAACGGCATGATGACAGGCCACTTGAAGGCCAGATTCTGCGGCGGCGAATTTGAATGTGTGGATGACTATGATGAGGGCACGCATATCACGGCAATCGTACGCCCCGAAGATGTGTTGATCACAACCCCTGAGAGAGGAACGATTGTCGGCGTTGTGGACAAGGTGATCTTCAAGGGGATTCATTATGAGATCACAGTGCTGTCCGGAAAAAACGAGATGGTCATCCAGACTGTAAAAAATGCCAGTCCCGGAGACCGGGTGGGACTCAGAGTGAATCCTGAAAACATACATATCATCATCGCGCCCGACCACACGAATCTGTTTTATGCGGATATCAACCGCGAATACAGGCTGGAATACAACGGACATGAGTTGAAAAAGAACATCACCGAAATTTTCCGGAGCAGCAGCAGAAGAGATGACGGAACGGTCGTAGACTCCGCAGGAAATGCCATCGAACCCGACCGCGTGCGCGTACTGGTCGCCATCAAACCCGATGATATCGAGATGACAGACGATCAGGAAGCGGGACTTGTCCAGGGATGGATCAGCAATCTGGTCTACAAAGGCGATCACTACAGCTATGTTATCCACACCGATCTGGAACAGGATTTTGTCGTCAACGACGAATACCTCTGGAATATGGGGGACCAGGTCGGCCTTCTCATGCCCGAGGACAAAATGACTTTTACACCCAGGCGCAAGTAAGAGCCTGCTGATTTTTCCGACGGTCCTTCAGATCTGCCGGCGGTCTTGCCCGGAATCTTACGAAAAAGCCGGTCCGTATAAGGAAAAAATAAAAGAAGGGAACTTTCGAAGATGCAATTTTCGAGAAAACATCTTGGCATACCGTATGCCGCTTTTCTTATTCTATTTGTCGTGGCACCCTTGCTGGTCCTGTTTTTTTACGCTTTTACGGACGGGCAGGGACAGTTTACCCTGTATAATTTCCTGCATTTTTTTACTAATCCCAACACTCTGGGAACGCTTTATTACAGTCTGGTGATCGCCATGGTCACCACAGCGGTCTGCCTGCTGCTGGCCTATCCCGTGGCTTATTTTCTGGCTACGAGCGGCATGCGCCTCAAGTCGGTGGTGCTGATGCTTTTCATCCTTCCGATGTGGATCAATTTTTCACTGCGCATCACAGCCCTCAAGGAAATCCTGAGTGTACTGGAAGGGAATCTGGCCATGCACCCTTTCCTGAACGCGATCATCGGCATGACCTATGATTTCCTGCCCTTTATGATTCTGCCCATCTACACGACGATCACGAGACTGGACGTGGCGCTCCGGGAAGCCGCCATGGATCTGGGCGCAAACAAAGTCCAGACTTTTCTGAGGGTGACACTTCCGCTCTCGATGCCCGGCATCATCAGCGGTGTATCCATGGTCTTCCTGCCTGCCATGACTAACTACGTTGTGCTTGATATGCTGTACAACAGCACCTATATCATGGGTAGTCTGATCGGCAGCTATTTCTCCGCCTACAACTGGAACGGAGGATCTATGATCTCCCTGATCCTGCTCGCCATGATCTGTATCTTCACACTGCTGACCCGGGAAGAAGACCAGGAGAGAAGTGAAGGAGGTGCGCTGCTGTGAAGTGGAAGATTTTCAAAAGACTGTTTCTGCTCCTGGTCCTGTTATTTCTCTACCTGCCCATTGTGCTGCTGGCAGTGTACAGCTTTACCAGTTCCACCCACATCGGGGCGATCAGGGGATTTTCCCTGCATAATTATGTGACTCTTTTCACGACGCCGGAATTGACGGATATGATCGCCGGAACAATCTCCCTGGCTCTGATATCGGCCCTGATCGCGACGGTTCTGGGCACCATGGGGGCTATAGGGGCCTTTTATTCCAAAAAAAATGTCTCGGCCTTCATCTCTACCCTGAACCAGGTGCCTGTGATCAATGCGGACGTAGTGACAGGTTTTTCCATCTGCGTTCTGCTGGTCGTCGCGCTGGGAATCAGCAAGGATACCTATATTCCGCTTCTGGCGGGTCATGTCACTCTGTGCGCCCCCTTTGTCTTCCTCTCTGTTATGCCCAGGATTCAGCAGATGGATTCGAGCATCTATGAGGCGGCGCTGGATCTGGGAGCGACACCTGCCAAGGCCCTTTTCGAGATACTGATTCCCCAGATTGTGCCGGGTATCATTTCAGGTTTCTCCCTTGCCGTGACACTGTCTCTGGACGATTATTTCATCGCCATGTATACCAAGCCGGCGACTTTTGATACGATCAGTACTTATGTCGTAAACGCTACCAAGGGAGCCCAGACCACGATCAAGACGGCTCTGTGGGCTCTTTCCACTGTGATTTTCCTGATCGTCGTTTTGATCGTCCTGATCTCAAATCTGCGGGTGACCATGGCTGAAGCCGGAAACAAAACCGGAAATAAGAAAAAGAAGAACAGGAAAAAGAAAGTGTTTCGAAGGGAAGGAGGCAGGCATGCGGACTGACGTAAAAAAGACAGCCGGGCTCATCGCAGGAGCGGCTGCCTTCCTGCTGGCTTTTTCCGCGCCTGCCGGAGTATGCTTTGCAGCCAATGTTTCTGCTGCCCCGGCAGTCCTTTCGGCAGCGGAAAAGGCCGGAAGCGGGAAGACGGCTGCCGTGCCGGAGAATGCCTCTTTATCAGAGAGCGGAGGAACGGCGCAGGAAGCCTCTGTCCCGGAAAATACCGCTGAACCGGATACCACGGCTCAGGAAAAAAACAAAGAGCAGTCCTCCCGGGAACCCGTGAAGCTTCGCGTTTCCAACTGGGAGGAATATATCGACCTGGGAGACTGGGACGAGGAAGAGACTATCGAGCTTCCCTCGGGTGATATCATCGGTGAGAACTCCATGATCAGGGACTTTGAGGAATGGTACCTGGAGACCTACGGGATCAAGGTGGAAGTCGAGTACTCCACATTCGGCACCAATGAAGACCTCTACAATATGCTCACCCTGGGCGATGTCTATGACCTGGTCTGCCCCTCTGAGTATCTGATCATGAAACTCATGTCCGAGCAGGAGCTGGTCCCTCTCTCGGACAGCTTTTTTGACACATCGGATGAATACAATTACTACTCAAAGGGCGTGGCGCCCTTTATCCGGAACATGTTTGAGACCAGTGAGATCGACGGAGAACCCTGGGCCAAATATGCCGCAGGCTACATGTGGGGAGTCACGGGCCTGGTCTATAATCCGGAACTGGTGAGCGAGGATCAGGTATCTTCCTGGAAAGCCCTGGCGGATCCGGCCTTCAAGCGCCAGGTGACGATCAAGGACAGTGTCAGAGAATCTTATTTTGCGGCTGTAGGTGCCATCAAATCCGACCTTTTGACATCGGAAGCCTTCCGCAGTGCGCCCGATTACAAAAAGCAGCTGGAAATTGAGATGAATGATACATCTCCCGAGATGATCGGGCAGGTTCAGGACTGGCTCAAAACAGTTAAGGACAATGTCTACTCCTTCGAGACAGACGCAGGCAAGGCTGACATGATCACGGGAAAAGTTGCGATCAACTACCAGTGGTCCGGAGACGCTGTCTATACACTGGATCAGGCGGACGAGGATGACTTCACTCTCTGCTTTGCCGTACCGGAGGAGAGCACGGATATTTACTTTGACGGCTGGGTCATGCTCAAGAGGGGAATCGAACAGGATCCCCGCAAGCAGCACGCCGCGGAAGCCTTTATCAACTTTCTCTCACGCCCGGACAATACTATCCGGAATATGTACTATATAGGATATACCTCGGTCTTATCCGGAGGAGATGACCCCCGTATTCTGGAGTACGCCCGCTACTGCTACGAAGCGGAGGACGACGAAGAGGATACCGTGGACTATGATCTGAGCTACTTCTTCGCTGAGGAGGGCGAAAGCGGTGATTATACCATCACGGCTGCCGAGGACCAGATGAACCGCCAGCTTTTTTCTGCATATCCGCCTGAGGATGTGATCGCCAGGTCCTCCATCATGAGCTATTTCAATGATGAGCAGAATGCGGAGATCAACAAGATGTGGGTGAACGTCAGATGCTTTGACATCCGCAAAGCTCCCATCTGGGGATGGTTCCTGTTCCTGGCTGCGGCAGGTGTGGGCTTCTGGAGCCTTGTATTGCGCAGAAAGGACAGATGAGACTGCCGGCCGCTGCACGAATCTGCCTGATTTTGGAAGGCTTTTGTAGATCTCTCCTGTAGAGGCCGCCTTGAAAAACGCCTCGAGTTTCGAGCCGGTCTGCTGTAACCTTGTTTTCAGCAGGGCCTGAACTGCAGCCTGACCGGGATTGACACCGGTAGGGGTATTGCAATATAATAACGTTCAATCAGATGCAAGGGCGCATCGGGAAATGCAAAAAGCAGATTCCCGGTGTGCCTTTTTGTATTGATTTTTGTCTTGAAAAAACAATGGAATGATGCGTTATCGGAAAGGAACAGGCGCAGTGTATTGAAAAAAGTACAGCTTTCCCCCCATTTTGGGGCTTTTAACGGGCTTTGCGGGATTCTTGACTGCTGACAAAATTCCCATTATGGTGCTATTATTCAGGTGTCTTTTTTTGATATTACGAGCCTTAAGAAGAGGAGAATCAATTTTTTATGGGTGGTTTTTTTGGAGTTGCATCAAAACAGGACTGCGTTTTTGACTTATTTTATGGGACAGATTACCATTCACACCTGGGAACCCGCCGTGCCGGGCTCGCTGTCCATGATGTAAAGAAGGGATTCGACAGAGCGATTCACAATATCGAGAGTTCGAATTTCCGTCCTAAATTCGACAAAGATATATTAAAGATGAAGGGACAGCTGGGAATCGGCTGTATCTCCGATTATGAGCCCCAGCCCCTGATCGTCCGCTCCCACCTGGGAACGTACGCGATCACAACGGTCGGCAAGATCAACAATTCGGAAGAACTCATGTGGAAGCTGTTCAATGGCACTCATTCCCACTTCCTGGAAATGAGCGGCGGGGACATCAACCCGACTGAGCTCACAGCTGCTCTGATCAACCAGCAGGATTCTTTTGTCGAAGGTATCCGTTACGCGCAGAATCTGATCCGGGGTTCCATGACCATGATGGTTATGACTTCAGAGGGAATCTACGCCGCCAGAGACCGGCTGGGCAGGACTCCGGTCGAGATCGGAGCCAAAGAAGATGCGCATTGTATCTGCTTCGAGAGCTTCTCATTCCTTAATCTGGGATATCACCATGTAAAGGAGCTGGGCCCGGGAGAAATCTGTTACGTGACTCCGGAGGGTGTTGAGACCGTGGCAAAGCCCTTTGACAAAATGCGGGTCTGTACATTCCTGTGGATCTACTACGGATTCCCGGCATCCACTTACGAGGGGATGAATGTGGAATATGCCCGCTATGAGTGCGGAAAGCATCTGGCAAAAAGGGATATGGCACGCGGCAATATGAAGCCGGATATCGTCGCGGGAGTTCCCGACTCGGGCGTGGCTCACGCCGTCGGCTATTCCAACGCTTCCGGAGTGCCCTATTCAAGGCCTTTTGTCAAATATACGCCTACCTGGCCCCGTTCCTTTATGCCTACGATCCAGAGCCGCCGCGACCTGATCGCCAAGATGAAGCTTGTTCCCATTCATGAGCTCATCGAAAACAAGAGCATGCTGCTCATCGACGATTCCATTGTCCGCGGGACCCAGCTTCGCGAGACCACAGAGTATCTGTACAGGAGCGGCGCCAAAGAAGTCCATGTACGTCCCGCCTGCCCGCCCCTGGTGTTCGGCTGCAAGTACCTGAACTTCTCCAGATCCAATTCTCATGGTGAGCTGATCACCCGCAGGATCATTGAGAAGCTGGAAGGGTCGATGGATCCTGATCCCCATGTGATGAACAGGTATATCGATCCCGATTCGGAGGAATACGCGACCATGCTGGAGGAGATCAGCAAGGAACTGAACTTTTCCTCCCTGCATTATCACAGGCTCGACGATATGATCGAGGCAATCGGAATCAACCCCTGTAAACTCTGCACTTATTGCTGGGACGGAAACGAGTGAGACCTCCCGGCTTTTCGAAAGCACCGGCTTTCGGCTTTGTCTTCACGCGCTGTCAGGGTATTGAAAGGCAGGGAGAGCTGTAATACAGCGCAAAAAGAGAGCGGCCTCTGCTGTTCCGGAATCTGTTTCGGGCAGCAGAGGCACTTTTTATTGTGACACTGTCGGGTATTTATTTGTTTTGGGAGTCGAAAAAACCCGCCGGACGATGTATTATAGAAGTACTGTTGCAAATCAGATGTTTTTCATGGAGTTGTTATGAAGATTGCAGTTATCCTGTTTATCCTGATGTACGTACTGATCATTTTCCTCCCTAAGTACCGGGTATGGGCGGCACTGGGAATCGCGGCCCTGTTCCTGGTGCTGGGCATTCTGCCAATCGGGGAAGTGCCTGCTGCCATCAACTGGAATGCCCTGATGATGATGAGCGGAACGATGATCCTCGTCTACTATTTTATAGAGAGCGGTATGCCCGGAAAAATCGCGGATCTTCTTTTGGGAAAATCTAAAAATCTCATGATGGTGACGATATATATGTCCTTGTTTTCGGGTCTGATCTCGGCTTTCATCGATAATGTGGCGACGGTCCTGATCGTCGCACCGGTGGCTGTCGCAATCTGCCGCCAGCTGAAAGTATCGCCCGTCTCCATGGTCCTCTCGATCGCGGTATCCTCAAACCTGCAGGGCGCGGCAACGCTGGTGGGAGATACCACATCCATCATGCTGGGATCCTACGCAAACATGGACTTCCTCGACTTCTTCTGGATGAAGGGAAGGCCGGGAATCTTTTTTGCGGTTGAACTGGGCGCGGCACTCACGATTCCCGTCATGATCTTTCTGTTCAGAAAAGATACCGCGCCGATTTCGCACAGCGGGACGAGCAAAGTGAAGACGATACTCCCCACATTTCTGCTCCTTTTAATGATCGCGATGCTGATCGGTGCGTCCTTCATAAAAAATAAACCGGACGTTACCAACGGTCTGATCTGCCTTGCACTGGCGGCTCTTATGATGATCGTGGACGCTGTGCAGATGCACAGCATAGAGGGCACCAGGAATGCTCTGAAAAATGTGGATTACCAGACCCTCCTTCTGCTCCTCGGCCTGTTTCTGGTAATCGAGGGGGTCACGGAGGCCGGAGTGATCGACCGCCTGGCGGATCTGATCGGCTCTCTCGGCGACAAGAGCACCTTTATCCTCTATACCGTGATCGTGTGGGGATCAGTCCTGATCTCTGCCTTTATTGACAATATTCCCTATGTAGCGACCATGCTGCCCGTACTCACGGAAATCTGCGCCAAAACGGGGATCGAGCCCTGCCTGTTGTACTTTGGCCTTCTGACGGGCGCAACCCTGGGTGGAAATATCACCCCGATCGGCGCCTCAGCCAATATCACTGGTGTAGGGATTCTTCGCAGGGAAGGTTATAATGTATCTTTTCCGGAGTTCGCCAGGATCGGTATTCCCTTCACGTTTGTGGCTGTGATGGGAGGCTATCTTCTGAACTGGTTCCTTTGGTCTTAAAGTCTGGTCTTAAAGAATGTATTCGTAAAGAATGTATTCATTAGAAAGATAATCAAAAAGAAGTGATCCAAAAGAAGATAATCATATAAAGAAGATAATCATATAAAGAAGATAATCATAAAGAAGATAATCATAAAGAAGATAATCATAAAGAAGATAATCATATAAAGAAGATAATCATAAGGAAGACAATCATAAAGAAAGAAGATAATTATTAGGTAGGTAAAAGCAGCGCGCGGTTTTCTGACCGGTGAATCTGTGAACTATGCTTATAACCACAGGCTCACAGCCATAAGTTCACAGCCATAAGTTCACAGCCATAAAATGACAGCTGTATGCTCATGATCAAAGGTTAGAAAATCCTGTGCGGGAGGAGGGACAATATGAAGAAGAGAATAATTGCTTTGGGTCTTGCCGCGGTTCTTGTACTGATGCTGACTGCCTGCGGCGGAGGGACCGGTAAGGGAAATGACAGCGCGTCTGCAGGATCGACAGACTCCGCGTCCAAGCCCATTATGGAGGAACCCCTGGTAAAAGAGGTGGCGGATGACGGTCTTTGCCATATCGGTATTCTGACATATCGAAACCATGGAGCCGCCGAAGAGACCATTAAAGGATTCGAAGATGAATTCAGGAGTATGATGGGCAGTACCGAGGTGGTATTCGAGAGAATGGACGCCGACGGGGATCCGGAGAAGTGCGCCCGGATCGCCACCGGATATGCCAACAGCGGATATAAGCTGATCTTCGCAGTCGGGACCGAAGCTGTGCAGAATGCAGGCGCAGCCGTGAAAGACGTACCGATCATAGGTGCCTGCGTCACGGATTATCTTCTGGCAGAGGTCGTCAGTTCTCTTGAGGCTCCCGGTGGAAATATTACAGGTGTATCTTCCATGGGACCCATCAACCTGCAGATAGACCAGATCACGGATGTCCTTCCCTGGCCCACCAAGGTGGGAATTGTGGCAAGCGGGACCGAAGTGGGATCCAAATTCCAGGTCAGCATAGCTGCCCAGTGCCTGGCGGAAAAAAATATTGAGTGGGAATCCTACAACGGAAACACGGAGGAGACGCTGAGGGAAGTGCTGGAAAAAGCCGCTTCCGAATGCAGCTGCCTCTACCTGCCCACAGACAGTTTCGTGGCGTCTCACATGGATATAGTAAAGGAGGTCTCCCTCTCCTCGCAGATTCCCGTGATCACAGGAGATTATCATATGTGCCGCGGCGGCGGTTTGTTCTGCTACAGTATTGATTATGAAAAACACGGAAGACATGCGGCCGCAATGGCATTTGACGTACTGGAAAAGGGCGAGGAGATTTCCAGACTGGCTGTCAGGGAAGAGGAACTCGAAGATACACAGCAGTATTATAATCCCGAGATGGCGGAAGCCCTGAACTGGTACGACTACGGAGGCATGTCCCCTATTGTGATCGCACAGCCGGGGGAAGAGGCACAGAGCGGCGAAACACAGCATGACGAAACACAGTACGGCCAGACGCAATACGGCGAAGAAAATACTGAATATTGATAAAACACGGGAGTAGTCTGTCCTTTTTTCCGGGGGACCCCTTCCCGGTCTTCCCAAAGGGCAAAGGAGAAGCCTGTTACAGGCCCTCCTCAAGTCCGCGGTCAGTGACGGAAAGATTCCTGCGGCAAGGCTCAGAACATACAGAAATATTCAGGACATACAGGATTTATAGCAATAATCAGAACATAATTAATAGTAATGATGTAAAGGTCAAAAGCCAGGAAAAGACGGATTTTCTTTAACCACCTTTTGAACCCGGTATCATAGTAATAATCAGAACAGGCGGGAACATTCAGGAACAGTGACTGCCGTAAAGACCGGAGGTTGAATATGAGACTGCTGCTTGCGGAAGATGAAGAAGCTATGTCCGAGGCTGTAGCGGACATTCTGGAATATCACAAATACCAGGTTGATACGGTCTATGACGGGAACGAGGCACTGGACTATATACACGCTGCTGAATATGACGGCATCATTCTGGATATTATGATGCCGGGGCGCAGCGGGCTGGAGGTTCTCAGACAGATCCGGAGCGAAGGATGCAGGACGCCGGTTCTTTTGCTGACCGCAAAATCAGAGATCGAGGACCGGATAGAAGGGCTGGATCTGGGAGCGGATGATTATCTGGCAAAACCTTTCCATATGGGAGAATTGCTGGCCAGGATCCGGGCCATGCTCAGGCGCAGAGAAGACTACACTCCCGATATCCGTTCTTTCGGAGATGTGACTCTGAATCCGCGTACCAGTGAGCTTCGCTGCGGCGATAAGAGTGTCGAACTCTCACGCCTGGAGTGCCGCATGATGGATACTCTGATGCTCAATCACGGAATCTACCTGTCCTCCGAGGACCTGCTGGAAAAGGTCTGGGGATATGAATCCGACGCGGATGTGGGTTCGGTCTGGGTCTATATCTCTTATCTGAGGAAGCAGCTGGCCAAAGTGGGCTCTTCCGTGGCTGTGAAGGCAAAGCGGGGAACCGGCTACATGCTGCAGCCTTGATCTGCGTGCTTTCTAATTTAAGGTCACGGCCACAGGCGTGCTTCGAAGTTTCGCAATTATTGCTGATCCCGCCGGCAGATCTGGCTCTGCGGCATTTTTTTGCAAAAACCTTTTAGGATATGGTCAAAACACTCCAGAAAAAATTTATAATCGCCTCCATGACAGCCGTCACGATCCTTCTGGTCACCCTGATCGGAGCGATCAATATTCTGAACTATATCTCGGTGACAGACCGCCGCAACAGGATGCTGGATATGCTCTGCGAAGCAGAGGCCCGGGCGGAGAGATACGGCCTTGAACATGGAGATGAAAGACTGATGACCGGAGAAGCATTTCCCCCGCCTGACGGGGATGGCCTCCGGCAGCCCGAGAGCGGAGAGACGGGAACAGCCCCGGGACTGCCGGGAAATGACGGGGAAACAGAGGAGGGGACGCCTTCAACTGTATCCGGGGATGAAATGCAGGGCCGGAAAGAAAACCGGGCCACAGGCGGCAGAAGGGGACAGAAAAACTCCAAGGGGCTGATCGGACGCGGATTTACAATGGACGATATGATGTCCCTCCGCTACTTTTCCGTCTGGTATGACCGGGAGGGCAGGATCCTGAAGACAGATGTTTCCAGGATCTATTCGGTCTCTGAGGAAGAGGCTGCGGCGATTGGAGAAAAGCTCTATGTGCCTCTTGCCCCGGGGGAGCAGAAGAGGGGCGCTTCAGGATCGTTCAGATATATTCTCGTTTCCCGGACCGGAGAGGATTATATCTATCGGGAGGACTCCTCTGACTCTGCTTTGGGCGGATCTGAGCAGGCTTCTCAGGAGCAGACATCCCCGGGAGGGGCGGTCTCTTCCCCGCAGGGGGATGACGGACAGATTGCTCTGGAATCCACAGGGCAGGGAGCTGCTTCTTTCCTTATTGCCGTGGATATCTCCTCGGACCTGCGGGATCTGCTGGCAGTTCTGGGTATTTCCTGTGTGATAGCCCTGCTCTGCTGGCTTGCCATGCTGATTCCCGTCTTCTTACTGGCCAGGCGGGCGATCGCACCTGTGGCTTTAAGCATCGAGAGACAAAAGCAGTTTGTCACAAACGCCGGCCATGAACTCAAGACCCCTGTGGCGATCATCCAGACCAACACCGAGGCGCTGGAATTGTTTAACGGGGAATCAAAGTGGACCCGCAATATCCGCACCCAGACCGAGCGCCTGAACGGATTGATGCAGAATCTGCTGACTCTCTCCAAAATGGACGAAAATGCGCTGCAGCTGAAGATGAGCCCGTTTTCAGCAGGAGAACTTGTCAGTGAAATCTGGGAGAATTTTGCCGAATCTGCCGGGGCTAAAAACATCAGATTTATTTATGAAAAACCCGTGCAGGGGACGGATTCGGCCGTGGCGAACAGGGAGAGCATAGCCCGGCTTTTATCCATACTGTTCGATAACGCGGTGAAATATACACCTTCCGGCGGCAGGATCGAAGTCACCGTTTCCGGGGACTCGGGAAAGATCAGACTGATCCAGTCCAATACCATAGACGCGGAAAGCGAGATGCCTGAAAATCCCGACCGCCTCTTTGAGCGCTTTTACAGGGTCGATCAGGACAGGAGCCGCAAAAAAGGCGGGTTCGGCATAGGTCTTTCTGCCGCCCGGGCAATCGCGGAGGCCAACAGAGGGAGCATCCGGGCCGGGACCGGGAACGGACAGATTTCTTTTATTGTTGTATTGCCCGGGAAAAAATAAAGCGCTGGCGGGAACAGAATAAAGCAGTGGAGGCTGGCCGGTGTTTATTAAAATGGTATTGATAATTATTCATTTTTTATAGACAAAAAGTGAGAATTCCACAAAAAATATTATATATACACGCAACAGTTATGCTATAATGACTAATAGCGGAGTTATGTATTGAACGGGATATAGTGTCGTTTTGCATGAATCCGCAGACAGCCGGATTCAGTTTTAGGGCTGTACTTTGTAATGTTCGGTAATAGTCTGGACTGTAATATTGGGACAGATCTTCATTATCTGAACCGAAATGCTCAAAATTTCAGTCGCTTACAGGAGGTTTCAGAGATGGAAAGTGGTATGACGAAGGCGGAGGTTTTAAAGAAGGTTATTCTTTCACAGTATAAGAGTGTAAGGCAGTTTGCCGTGGAAATGGACATTCCATACAGCACACTTGTGACAGCCCTTGAGAGAGGGATTGAGGGAATGGCTTACAGCACGGTCATCAGAATCTGTGATGCGCTTTCTCTGAATCCTGTTGATTTTACTCCGCTCGACGAAGGTGAAGATCTTTCCGCGCAGATTACAACGAAACGTGTAATGGAACGCTATGGCAGATTTAACAGGGTCGGACGCAAAAAGATCCTGGAGATCATGGATGATTACAGCCAGATAGAGGTTTATACCAGGAAGGATTAAATTGGTCATCTGTAAACGAAAGGGAGAAGAATGCACTATCGCTGGCTAATTGTGGGAGCGGGCCTGTACGGCGCCGTTTTTGCAAGAGAGATTAAAGAAAAGGGTGAAACTTGCGCAGTCATTGACAGGCGCAGCCATATCGCGGGAAACATCTATACGGAAAAGAAAAACGGTATACATGTTCATCGCTTCGGAGCTCATATTTTCCATACTTCCGACAAGGAGGTCTGGGAGTATGTGCAGCAGTTTGCCGAGTTCAATAACTATATCAATTCCCCTGTGGCAAGATATGGAGATGAAATCTATAATCTTCCCTTTAACATGAATACTTTCAGCAGAATGTGGGGAATCCGCACACCGCAGGAAGCGAGGGAGATGATCGCCAGACAGGTCCGGGAGGCAGGAATCGGCGAGCCCAAAAACCTGGAAGAGCAGGCACTGTCCCTGGTGGGCCGTGACATCTATGAGAAACTGGTCAAGGGGTATACGGAGAAACAGTGGGGCAGAGACTGCACAGAGCTCCCTGCGTTTATCATCCGCAGACTTCCGGTCCGGTTTATTTATGATAACAATTATTTCAATGACCGCTATCAGGGTATTCCCATCGGCGGTTATACGCGTATGGTAGAGAAGATCCTGGAAGGAATCCCTGTATTTCTGAATACGGACTTCAGATCCGCCGTGGAGGAAGTCCCGGCCGGGGACGGCAGCGGCACAGTATTCCGCATGGGAGAAGATACTTTCGACAAGGTCCTCTACACAGGTATGATCGATGAGTTCTTCGATCAGTGCTACGGACCTCTGGAGTACAGATCGCTCAGATTTGAGACAGAGGAACTGCCGGATACAGATAATTTCCAGGGAAATGCGGTTGTGAACTACACAGAGCGCAGCGTTCCCTTCACCCGGATCATCGAGCACAAATTTTTCGAGTTCGGTAAGGATTCCGAGACCGGGGAAGAGATTCCCGGCACGATCATCACACGGGAGTATCCCGCTGCCTGGGAGACCGGCATGGAGCCTTATTATCCGGTGAATAATGAAGCCAATAACGCTCAGTATCAGAAATACCGGAAGCTGGCAGCAGAGAAGAAGAATGTCATCTTCGGAGGCAGGCTGGGACTTTATCAGTACTTTGATATGGATAAAGTGATCCGTGCCGCCCTGGATGCGGCAAAAGCGGCTCTGTCGTGAGATAAACCTGCTTTGCGCGCAGAGAGCGCGGTACCATATGCCGGGCCGGCGCAGCGTGGCTGTGAGTCCCCGGCAGACAGCCTGAAACCGGGACGGCTTCCATGTGACCGGCAGACGGCAGGGCAGGATATTTTCTAAGGGAGGACTTCTCAAATGCGAAATTATGAACTTGACCATAAGCTGGAGCATGTATATACTCTGAAAGCTTATGCGGAAGTAGAGAGAAAACCCGTCAACAGCAAAAACTGCGACAGGATTCTGAAGCTCCAGAACAAACGTGTCCATAAGCTGATGAAGGCCGCGTACGAGATTCCTTTTTATCGTGCCCGGTTCGAACAGTCCGGCACGACGCCGGACGATTATCACTGTGCCGAGGATCTCTATAAGTTTCCCCTGCTGACCAAAGACCAGCTGCGGGAATGGATGGACGAAGAGATGGAGAAGGATCCGGACAAGTATAAATACTGGCATGTCTCTCCGACTTCCGGATCCACAGGACGTCCTCTTCGTGTTCTGATCTCCCCCAGGGAGTACGGATGGGTCACCGCTAACTGGCTCCGCACCATGGGCTATGGCGGGTTCAACCCCTTTACCGGAAAGACCATGTCCCGTCCCAATTCCCTGCATGGACCGGTCAGTGAATATGACTCCCCGATCCAGAAGATGGGTATTCTTCGCCGCAAATATATGTCTGATACCATCAAAGAGCGTGTTGACACCCAGACCCTGGTCAACGAGATCAATGCCTATGAGCCGGATTATCTGTACAACCACAAGAACCTGCTCATGCGCATCGCCAAATATGTCAAGGAGAATGACCTCTACCTGTGGAAACCCTCCTTCTATACGCCTTTCGGTGAGATGCTCGACGATCCGTCCAGAGAACTCCTCAAAGAGGTCTTCGGTCCCGGACTGATCGATGCCTACGGAATGGGAGAGACCGGCTCCTGTGTCGTCCGCATCCCCGGCAAAAAATACTATCAGGTCAACAGCGACCTCTTCGTAGTCAATGTCTATAACCAGGATCTGACCGGACCTGCCCTTAAGGGTATGGCAGTCATCACTCCCCTGTACAAGACAGAGCTTCCGCTGATCAACTACACATCCTATGATCAGCTGGACAGCTATATGCGCCGCGGGCTCCGCTTCGCAAGGGGCGTCCAGGGCCGCATGAATGATGTCATCCACCACCGGGACGGATCTGTGACCGAGTGGGGCAATATTTCCGGTATCGTCAATTACGTCCCGGAGATTATTTCCTACAGGATCGTGCAGGAGGATTACGAAAATCTGACCATGATGATGGTCAGGAATCCCGACACGCCCGAAGAGAAGCAGGACGAGATCGTTAAGGCGCTGGACGAGAAGCTTATGGCCATGTTCAAGGATCCTTCCTTTAAGATCAGCTACGAGTGGCTCGATGAGATCCCCGCGGATCCCAACGGTAAACTCCGCGTTATCGTGAGCAAGGTGAAACCCGGTGCCATAGGCGAGCCCGAGCATGCCGGCGAAGACGTCGGCAATGCAGAGATAGCAGACGATACAACTGCAGAAGACATGCCGGCAGAGGACGCTCCTGCGGAAGATACAGCTGCAGAAGACGTGTCAGCAGAGGACGCTCCTGCGGAAGATACAGCTGCAGAGGACGTACCTGCAGAAGACACCGGCGAAGCCTGATCGTCACAGAAGATACCGACATGATATCAGATAGCCTCTGCAGGTCTTTACAGGTCACTGAACAGCCCGCTGCAGGGTATGTATTGTGACGAATGACCGCGCAGGTCTTTTGGCAGAGGCTGTTTTAAGAAAAAGGTCTGATGAAAAACAACAGAGACTACAGTCAGTTTTATCAGCAGCTTACAGGCCGCATCCGCGAGAGCGATGCGGCTTGTTTTGTGCTGCGCACGGCAGGAAAGGTTATGACAGGGATCATGTACGGCGCTTACCCGGTCCTTTTGATCCTTCTGGGAATACGGGGAGAGAAGGAGCAGCTGATCCGCACGATCCTCGTACCGGGCGTATCCTTCGTGCTGCTTACAGCAGTGCGGGCGAGGATCAATCGCCCCAGGCCATATGAGACCTGGAATATTGACCCTATCATACACAAAGACACCCGCGGCAATTCAATGCCCAGCCGCCATGTTTTTTCCTCTGCCGTGATCGCAATGGCCTGGCTTCCTGTTTCCCCCACGGTGGGAACCGCCCTCATGATCATCGCGGCAGCTGCTGCCTGGATCAGGGTTATGGGCGGAGTACACTATCCTTCGGACGTCGCGGCGGGTCTTTTGTCGGGAGTGGCCGCCGGTATTTTTATAGTGATTTTCTGAGGATGACAGCCTGCCTTTTTGGCTGACGAGACCGGTTCCGTTCTGGGGTTTTTTACATTTTGAAATTTTTGGGCACAGTTACAAAGAAAGCTCTTACAGCACAAAAAACTTTGTTAAAAATGTGCGTTTTGCAAATCCGTTAATTGTGGTAGTATGCATTTGTCGGCGGAAGCCGGCAACCATTACCCCCCTAAGCATTATTACATCCCAAAGAGAGAGCCCGGCATCCATGATTGAGTGCCGGGTTCTTTCTGTAACGGATACATCTCTGTTCTCGCTATTGACACGTCCTGTGTAATGAATTATTCTGCCTGTGCCGGCAGGAATGGATTTCCTGACCTTATTGTATTTTTTTAACCATTTGAGAGGAGCAGCACATAATGAATGAAAAGAGGCAGACCGGCACAGGGACGGTGTCTTATGTCAATCTGTTTCTGATTGCGGTCAACGTGGCGGTTTATGTCATCGGATTGATTCCCTGGCGCGGCGTGCCTGCGGCAGACAGTCTTTTTCAGAGAGGGGCGCTCTATGCTCCTCTGATTCTGAAGGCTCAGGGCTTTCACCGCCTGCTGACATCTGTCTTTCTGCATGCGGACGCATCCCATCTCGTCAACAATATGATCATGCAGTATGCAGGCGGAGATATCGTGGAGCGCAACACAGGCCACTTTCGCTACCTGATGCTCTACATCTTTTCCGGAATCGGGGGAAATCTGTTTTCTGTTCTTTCGGATTACATGACCCGCTCATATGGATATTCGATCGGGGCAAGCGGGGCTGTTTTCGGCGTGACAGGAGCCCTGGTATACTTGATTCTGAGAGAGGCGTTTGAGGGAATGCGCCGCGGAGAGGACAAGTCTTTACGGGGCGGAGCAATGTCCCCCCGCATGAAAAGCCTGGTCATCCGCGCAGTCCTGATGATCGTATGGCTCCTCTACAGCGGGTGGAGAAATCCTGTGGTCAATCAGGCGGCCCATGTCGGCGGACTGATCTGCGGCTTTTTGTTCGCCGCACTGTTCATGCCCCGGGGAAAAAGGGACCTCAGTTCACTTCTGCAATAGCAGTGCCGCAGATACAGACAGCAAGCCTTACGGGCGCAGACCGAAACCCTGTCAGCCGGTGTTAGCCGGAACAGCCTGTCTCATCCCTGACAGACTTGCACAAAACTATCCATTCATATAAAATATAGTGTGATTAAAGCAGCGAGGAAAGCGGCTGCAAATGCCGGGCTTGCCCGGGCATTTGCGGACATTTTCCGAGCGCCCACACATGAGGAAGGAGCCATTTTGCGCGCGG
>CACYTU010000048.1 GCA_902777355.1 uncultured Lachnospiraceae bacterium
TAGGCGCGAGGTGGAAGTACGGTAACGTATGGAGCTGACGCGTACTAATAGGTCGGTTGCTTATCCTCAAGTTCAGGCACAACGGCCGCAAGGCTGGAAACCGGTCTTGCAGGCAAAGCGATCACGCAAGGCGAGATGAAAAATTTGTTTTCTATTCGGTTTTGAAGGTATGGACAAAGCTGAAAAGATATGCTATAATCCATTTTCAGTGACATACTTTTGTCAAATGGCCTGGTAGTTCAGTTGGTTAGAACGCCGCCCTGTCACGGCGGAGGTCACGGGTTCGAGTCCCGTTCAGGTCGCTTTTTCATGCTCTATACCAGATACAGAGTATGGGAGATAAGGGGTCTTAGCTCAGCTGGGAGAGCACCTGCCTTACAAGCAGGGGGTCACAGGTTCGAGCCCTGTAGGCCCCACTTTTAACCGAAAAAAGGATTTGCCGATGTGGCTCAATTGGCAGAGCAGCTGATTTGTAATCAGCAGGTTATCGGTTCGAGTCCGATCATCGGCTTTCATATTTGGATGGGTTCCCGAGTGGCCAAAGGGGGCAGACTGTAAATCTGTTGTCAGTGACTTCGGTGGTTCGAATCCACCCCCATCCACTAGTCATCAAAAGATGTTCATAATGCCGCGGGGTGGAGCAGTCTGGAAGCTCGTCGGGCTCATAACCCGAAGGTCGGAGGTTCAAATCCTTCCCCCGCTACTATGCCCAGATAGCTCAGTTGGTAGAGCAGAGGACTGAAAATCCTCGTGTCACTGGTTCGATCCCGGTTCTGGGCACTTTTTTTTCACCCTGTCTCTGACAGGGTGTTTTTTTATGACATGGCCCGCGTAATGTATTTTCCACCTTGCGGCGGATGTGGGCATGTCGGGGGCAGGGGCGGAGTGGCCGTCTCTACTCTATCAGGCATACATCGCATTGCGGCATGTAAGAATAGATTGACAATCATTTGAACGACAGATATGCTTTGCTTAATGACCGTTGTGTATATTTATAACCTCCGGGCGCTTTCAGGTAACATGAGTGTAATCTAAATACATTTAAATACATTTATCATTTATTATAGAAGGAAGACCTGCTTTTGAAAGTAACTTCTTTCTGCCCGGCTGACAACTGTGAAACTATGTACGACCGGTTCTTTGGGAACAGGGAGATAATATATGAGTCAGAATACTAACGACATCATGGAAGTGAAATCCGACGGGAATGTACCGTCAACATCGGTGAGAAATGCTGCTTCTGCCTGGAAAGAGACAGAAGCGAAAGCTGGTGAAACCGAAAATAATGCAGGGACTTTTACAGAGAAAAAGTCTGAGCCCGCCGGTTTAGAGGAACAGAGTAATGAGGAAATAATCAATACTCCCGCTTCTCAGGAATCTGAAATGATTGGAACCGGGCCGGAGGATCCGCAGAAGGAAGAGACTGAGGCGGAAAGTGTAAAGCCGGAGGAAACCGGGCCGCAGGATCCGCAGAAGGAAAAGTCTGAGCCGAAAGGCGACGTGGCGGGCCAGCCTAAGCCTGAAGAACCGCAGAAGAAAGAGACTGAGGCGGAAAGTGTAAGGCCGGAGGAAACCGGGGCGGAGGATCCGCAGAAGGAAGAGTCTGAGCCGGAAGGCGACGTGGCGGACCAGCCTAAGCCTGAAGAACCGCAGAAGAAAGAGACTGAGGCGGAAAGTGTAAGGCCGGAGGAAACCGGGCCGGAGGATCCGCAGAAGGAAGAGTCTGAGCCGGAAGGCGACGTGGCGGACCAGCCTAAGCCTGAAGAACCGCAGAATAAAGAAATTAAGGCGGAAGATTCCCGAAAGGAAGAAACTTCGGCCGAAAAAGAAGAAGAAAACCCTAAGCAGGAGGTCCGGACAGATAGTCCGAAGCGCCGGAACTGGTTTGTCCGCTTTCTGCTGTGCGGACTTTCTTTCGCGCTTGTCTGCGGGCTGATTCACCTGGTCTATTTTGCGCTGAAGCTGGAACCTTTCGGGACAGATGCAGTCTCTATTGATGATGCCAAGATTCAGTACATTGATTTCTTTACCTACTATGTGGACGTCCTTCGGGGGACCAGGACACTGAACTATGATTTCGGAAATATGCTGGGCGGCAGTTCCATAGGGCTGTTCAGTTACTATCTTGCGTCACCCTTTAACCTGCTTCTTTATTTCTTTGGCAAAAAAGGAGTCTATCGATTTTTTAATATTGCCGTTGCGCTCAAGCTCGGAACGGCGGGAGCGACTTTCTGCTGGTATCTGCAGAGAAGGTTTGAGGACCGGATCCGCCCTGCCCTTGTCATAGCCCTGTCGATGGGATACGGACTGATGCAGTATTCTGTCGCACAGAGCAGCAATATTATGTGGCTGGACGGTGTCTATATGCTGCCGCTGATGCTGCTGGGAGTGTATGAGGTTATTCATCGGAAAAGTATCTGGAGGCTTGTGCTGGCGACTGCTTTCTGCATTTTGTGCAACTGGTATATAGGAGGGCTCAACTGCCTCTTTTCCGGCATCTGGTTTCTGTTTGAGTTTATTTTCTGTGAACGTCCGGAAGAGAAGAGAGAGATCATTGTAGAGCACAATTATCCGGCGCGAGGAGGCTATTCCAGAGAAGAGGCTCCGGGCTTCATGGTCGGGATCACAGATTTCATACTGTCTTCCTGCCGGTATTTTTGGGCCATGGGTCTTGGCGTCGCCGGCAGCGCGGTTCTGTTTCTGCCCGCCGTCAGTGCCATGAGGCAGGGAAAGGGACAGTACGAAGAAGTTAAGATCCTGATGGAATTCACGGGGGATCTGCTTTCTGCTGTGCGCGGTTATTTCATCGGCTCGGTGAGTGACAAGGGATACGCGGCCTTATTCTGCGGCGGGATCGCAGTCTTTGCGGCGGCAGCCCTGTTCTTTTCCGGTTCGATCAAGCTGCGGCAGAAGATTGCTTTCGTCTTCATGATGGGAGTCTGCTTCCTCATGCTTCAGTGGGAGCCGGCAATGATGGCATTTTCACTCTTAAAGAGAGCGGACAGCTACTGGTACCGGTACAGCTATCTGGTCTGCTTTGCCATGCTGTTTGGCGCCGGGGCCTATCTGAGCAGGGCGGAAAAGGACCGATGGTCGAAGGTTTTTGTGATTTTATCTTCTCTGTTGTATGCCGCGGCTCTGCTCAAGCTGAACGGAATCCATTTTGTGGATTTCCGCGCGCAGGGCATAGGGCTTGTATTGGTCAATCCGGCAGTTTTTGCAACTGCGGCTGCCTCGCTGATCCTGGCAGTTTTGACTGTGATTCTGCTCTCAGCAAAGAAAAATGTCCTGATCCGTCTCATTGCGGGCCTGCTTGTGATCCTGATCACAGGGGCCGAACTGGGAACAAACGCGTGGATGTTCTGGAGAGACCACAAAGATGGTTCGCAGACTCTTTATATGGAATATTCACAGGGACTGAAGGCTCAGCTGAAGCAGCTCAGAAAAATTGACGGAGGATATTACAGGATCGCCCAGGACAGGACAAGGTGGCACTACGATGAAGATGACCTGACATCCTATTTTAACGAATCCCTCGCGCAGAATTACTGGTCCAATGCGGCCTATACATCCAGCCCCGAGAATGCCCAGCTCTCATTAATGTGGCGCCTGGGCTACCGGGATGAGGCCGGGTGCATGCTGATCGTGCGTGATTCGATTCTTGCCTCGGATTCCTTCCTGGGGGTAAAATACCTTCTGGAAAGCACTCCTGTCCGCGGCCTGAAACGCGTTAAGAATGTGAAGCCTTTTAATGGGCGGTCAGTCTATCTGAACCCTTATGCGCTTCCCATGGCCTTTGTCTATGACGGATCCAAGCTGCCTTCGCGAAGATATGAGAATGCCTATGTCTATCAGAATGCCCTGTTCTCAACGCTGAGCGGCAGACAGACAGAACTCTATACCCAGCTCAGCTGGACCCGCCGAAACGAGGGCGACAAGTCTTATTTCAGGATCTTCGTACCGGAAGGGAACTACCTGGCATATGGTAACCTTCTGTGGCCTGAGAAAATGGGAGGCCTGATGTCGATCAACGGCGCGGAGCCCTTCGGATACTGCAGATGGCAGTCACCGGCTTCCTTCATGATCAGGAGCCGCAAGGAACAGGCGGCATCTCAGGCGGGAGAAAGCCTTCAGGCTGTCGCCGCAAGAGAAAAGGAAGAGCAGGAGATGCTGGAGGCGGCGGCAGCGGAAAGCGTTTCCTCTGAAGGCGCTGTGGAAAAGGCTCCCGAAGAGCCGACCGGTATTCTGGGCCGTCTGGAGGCGTTCTTTGGAGGAAATGAAAAGGTTTCAGGCGAAGAAGAAGTGCCTGAGGTGGACCAAGTGCAGATCCGCAAAGACGAGCTTGTAAAGGCCGCAGCAGCTTTTGACAGGAAAACCCTGGCTGAGGCCAAAAAGGATAAAGATTTCACCGGGGATGTGCGCACTATAGTCTTCAGCACGGAAAAGGGTCTGACCTTTAAGGATTATCAGTTTTACGGGCTCAATCTGGATGTCCTTGCCGAGGCTTCCGAGAGAATACGCGCGGGCGAAGTCAAGGATATAAAGATCAAAAACGGACGTATCACCTGCAGCGTGCAGGGGACGCAGGGCAGGAGCATCTGCCTGCTTGTGCCCTGGTCGAAAGGGTGGAAAGCACTTCGCAACAATGAGATTATTCAGCCGGATACTGTCGCGGGCACGATGATCACGATTCCGCTGGTGGATGGTGCCAACAAAATCGAGCTGACATACGAGATTCCTTTCCTGAGGGAGGGAATGTATATTTCCGCTGCGGCACTGGCTGTCATGCTGATCGACGCGCTCTGCAGATGGATTTCTACCCGCAAAAAGAAAAAGAACGAACGCCAGGTCCGGTAGGGAGAGCCCCTTAGGTCAGCGAGTCAGCGAGTCAACGATAAATCTCCAATTTAAAAGTCCATGTTCGAAAAGATTTGAAATGTGAATTGCCCGTTGACAACGCCTGCGCACAAAGTTGCGGCGGCATGATTCGGAAGAGAGAAGAAAATATGGAAGACAACAAACTGGTCCGTCTGCTGACATCTGAAGGCATGCGCTATTTGTTTATCGGCGGATGCACGACCATGGTAAACCTGGTGGTCTATGCGGTTTTATGCCGGGTGGTCCACCTGAATGTCAATATCAGCAATATTATCTCTGTGTCGGTTTCGATTCTGTTTGCCTATGTGACAAATAAGCTGATCGTTTTCCGGTCGCACTGCAGCAATATCGGCGAGCTTGCAGCAGAGTGCGCGCGCTTTATCGGTGCCAGACTGGCGACCATGGTAATAGAGGTCGGCGGAGTATTTGTGCTCTATGAAATCCTTCATCAGAATGAAATGGTTGCCAAGCTGGCGACCCAGGTGCTGGTAGTAATAGGAAACTATTTTATCAGCCGGTTTATAGTGTTCAAAGACAGATCGTGAGGCGCTGTGCGTAAACGACGGAGCCTGGTTACAGACTCACCTGAAACGCCGGGCGTTTTTCGCAATAATGCCAAACCTTGTATTTTTCGCGAAAAACCCGGGTTGTAACCGGAGCCTGTTTTGGTCACCTGTTGACCGGTCCCCGCCCCGGGATGTCTGCGGGCGTGACTTGAAATCGTGAATGTGTCCCAAACAGAACATCAGTCAGGAGAGAACGGAAATGCTTTTGTCGGTGATCGTTCCATGTTATAACGAAGAAGGAAATATTGACCGCTTCTATGAGGAGACAGTGAGGGCTCTGGGAGATTTGATGCCTCGTACAGAGATCATTTTCGTCAATGACGGAAGCAGGGACGCTACGCTGGAGAAACTCAGGGCTCTTTGTGCACGCGCGGAGTATCGGGTCAGAGTGGTCAGCTTTTCGAGAAATTTCGGAAAAGAGGCAGCGCTTCTGGCTGGGCTTCGCAGTTCTGAGGGTGATTTTACCGTGATCATTGACGCGGATCTTCAGCAGAATCCTGAATATATAGTGAAAATGATGAAGATTCTGGAAGAGCACCCGGAGTATGACGCAGTCGCGGCTTATCAGGAGGAGCGGAAAGAAGGATTTATCATTTCCGCATTCAAACATGCGTTTTACAAGGTCATCGACAGTATGACAGATGTGAAAATCATGCAGGCTGCCAGTGATTTTCGACTTCTTCGCCGCCCGGTCGTCGAAGCAATCCTTTCACTCCCGGAAAAATGCCGGTTTTCAAAGGGTATATTTGCATGGGTGGGATTTGAGACCTTTTATATGCCCTACAAAGTTGAGGACAGGGCAAGCGGTACGTCCAAATGGAATTTCTGGAAGCTCATGATGTATGCTTTTGACGGGATCATTGCTTTTTCAAATAAGCCTCTGATCATGTCCTCAGTAGTTGGTTTCTTTATTTTCATGCTTTCGATCCTCTATCTCGTCATCATTGTGATCAAGACGATTCTGTGGGGAGACCCTGTCGCCGGATTTCCGACCCTGGCATGCCTGATTCTGATGCTCTCGGGAATCCAACTGCTGGGAATAGGAATTCTGGGTCAGTATCTGGCCAAGGATTATACCGAGTCCAAGGGACGGCCGGTCTATATCGTCAAGGAGACAATGGACAGCCACAAACCGGATGCGGGACCGGAGAAGGTTTCCGGAAAAAACTGAGAATTCCGAAAAGCACAGATAAAAAACAAATACAGAAGAAAAACGGAAAAAATAAAAACGGAAAAGCCAAAACGGGAAAAACAAATACATAAAGGCAAAAACAGAAAAAGCAAAAACGGAAAAAACAAATACAGAAAAATAAAAACGGAAAAACAAATAAAGAAAAAACTACAGAAAGAAGAACAAAAGCTGCGGAGCCTATATAGCTGCGCAGCTTTTCTTATCACAGGGCTGGCGTAAGGTATCTATCGCCTGACGGCGAACGGCAGCCCGCGGGAGGATAGAGGGCGGCGGGGCCGCCTCTGTCCTGTCTGGTCCTCCTGAAAAAACGGCTGTCACTGTGCCCGGGAAATATCCCTGACCATATGGGCAAGCACATTTGCGCAGTTTTCGGCTGCCTTGTGCTCGAAAGTCCCGAATTCCACGTCCGCTTCGTCGCCTGCCTTGTCAGAAATGGCGCGCAGGATCACAAAGGGAATGTCATTGAGATAGGCTGTGTGGGCAATCGCGGCCCCTTCCATTTCCGTGCAGATGGCATGAAAGGTTTTGACCAGGCGCGTCCTCTGTTCAGAGGAACTGATGAACTGGTCACCGCTGACTATGCGCCCTTCATGGACGCCGATATCGGGAGCTGCATCGCGGCAGGCCCTGGCTGCCAGGCTGCGGAGAAAAGGATCCGCGGGAAAACTGCTCAGTACAGGACCGTCTCCGAGAGTGGGGAGAATGCCGGGGTCATAGCCAAGGGGGCTGAGATCCAGATCGTGGTGCATCGCGTCTGTACCGATTACGATGTCGCCGATGTTAATACTGTGATCCAGGGAGCCGGCGATCCCGGTATTGATGAGGTGTGTGACCTGAAAGCAGTCGATCAGGATCTGCGCGCAGAGAGCGGCGTTCACCTTGCCTATACCGCTTCTGACAATGACGACGTCGGTGTCTCCGAGCTTTCCGATATGAAAGCGAAGACCTGCCTTCGTTATGATATTTTCAGAGTTCATTTCTTCTTTTGTGAGCTTTTCGATCTCGAGATCCATAGCTCCTATAATACCGATTCTGGTTTTCATTATGTTCATCCGCCTTTCCGGGTTTCCGCAGGTTTTCCGAAGACAAAATAAATACCCTTGTTCTCTAGAATAGCACAGACCTGGTGTAAATGGCTGAAAAAATCTGTCCGGACAGAGTCAGGGATTTATTTGCCCGGAAATATATACGAATCTATTCTGGCCCGAATTTACGCTGGCTCGAATCTACTCTGGCCCGAAGCTGCTTTGGTGAAGGTGAAATTGCTTTGGCGAATATGCGTTGGATCTGCTTTGGATCTGCTTACCCGGAAATACTTGTTTCTCATAAGACTGAATATGTGGTAAACTACAAATATCTATGTGCATTCTCGGATACGGGGTGCAGAAGATGTAAAAGCAATCCGGTGAGCGCTTGTTCCTGTGGCCGGATCATGAATGAATCCACAGGGGCTGGTTGTACCATTAGATGAAGCGGCTCTCTTTTTTGTGCGCTTACCCTGTGACTGAAGTCACTGGTTATGCGCGATGAAGCTTAAATAGTTGGCGGGTGCGGGTCAGTGACACGGGCTCGACGGAGGAAGAAAAATGCAGACTGCAAGTGAAGACATGGGCGCAAAGAAACAGTCCCTGAGGGTCAGGGACTATATCATATATTTTCTGGGATATTCGATCCTGTTCGCAGCTGCGGCAGCTGCCGTATTTGTGTGGTTCTGGTTGAAAAGGAAGCGCTTTGTCTGGCAGACGGACGGAGTGAGCCAGCATTATTACGGGCTGCTTTATTTTTCGCGCTGGGGAAAGGAAGTGATCCGGCAGTTTCAGGAGACTCATGTACTCCGTTTCCCGACTTTCAGCTTCCGCATGGGATACGGAGAGGATCTTTTTACGACCCTTGCCTATTATGTGATCGGAGATCCCTTCAGCCTGCCGGCTGTCTTTGTCCCTGAACAGTATCTGATGCATTTTCATGATCTGATGCTCATGGTCCGCTTCTGGCTGGCGGGCATTACTTTCAGTGCATATACATTCTATATGGGGCGGAGGTCCCGGCTGGGAGTGCTTGCGGGTGCCCTGATTTACATCTTCAACGGGTTTACCATGTCGGGAATGCGTCATCACTATTTCCTGAATCCATTTGTCTTCTTTCCGCTGATCCTGATCGGATGCGAGAGATATTTCCGCAGGAAAAAGCCGGGGCTGTTCATCTTTATGGTGTTTTTGTCTGCGGTCAGTAATTTTTACTTTTTCTATATGCTGGTTATTATGACGATCCTGTATGCCGTGTGGCGCTCGGTGCGTCTGCGCGGATTCCGGCATTTCGGGCGGGTGATCCTGGATGGAATTGCCTTCTTTTTCTATGGGATTATAGGGACCCTGCTTGCGTCGTTTATCTTCCTTCCGGTCGTCCTGCGCTTTCTGCAGGATCCGCGGACATCAGACACCAAAACGATCCCTTTGTTCTGGACGGAGAGTTTTTACCGGAATTTCATTGACTGTTTCCTGACGAACGGCACATCCGCTCTGTCCGAGTCATGGACATATATGGGCTTCGGTGCCGTTGCGGCGCTCTGTGTCCTGTTCATATTTGCAGGGCGCAAAAAGCATTTTGATCTCAAAGCTGCTTTTGTCGGACTGACCTGCCTGCTGATGACTCCCATGGCGGCTTATTTCATGAACGGTTTTTCCTATCCGGCAAACCGCTGGATGTGGGCTTACGCGCTTCTGGTGGGCTATATGGTTGCAACAGCAGTTCCCGAACTCATGGAGGCGGGGCGCAGGCAGCTGACGGCCGCCTTTGTGCTCATGTTTATATTGGCGGCGGTGTGCGCAGCCTGGAGCTATACCTTTTCCAGAGCCAGCGGCCAGGCATTTGTTCTGGGGCTTTTCGCTCTGGGGGCTGTCCTTCTGGGGCGTGTCCGTCTGCTTGAAAATCCGGCGGGCCGCAATGGGGTCTTCGTGCGGGTACAGGCATTCCTCCTGGCATGTGTCTTCCTCACGATCGCTTCCGCGGGATATTTTGATTATTCGCCGGAGAGGTCGGCCAAGGTCTTTGAGTATCTCTCCCGGGCACAGATCGAGACACTGACTGCCAAGGATTCCGCGGCCGCTGCGGAACTGATCGACAATAATCTGCTCAAAGACAAAAAGGATCAGGTTCCTTTTTACAGATATACGACATATAACCCCGAAAACAATACATCCATGCTCTACGGCGTCTCCAATACCCAGTACTACTGGAGCCTGTCCAACACCAGTATCACGACATTCCTGGCGGAGACGGGACAGCTCAACAGGATGATCCATTTGTATGATTCTCTGGATGACAGGACGGCGCTGAACGAGCTGGTCGGGATTCGCTTTTTTCTCGGAAATGACAAAGAGGGCGTTCCTTACGGCTATGAAAAAAAGGAAGGACTCTCCTACGACAATTATGATCTCTGGCCGGAACTGGAGCTTGTGGACAGATACTCCTGCCAGGTCTATGAAAATAAATATGCTCTTCCCTTCGGGTTTACGTCTGACCGGTGGATCAGCCGCAAGGACTATGACGCCATGGATATCCCGCAGAGGCAGCAGGCTCTGATGCAGGGAATCCTTCTGGAAAGAGAGCCTGCGGATAACTTTATAAAGATCAGTCCGGCTGAAAGCGCAGATGCAGGTACGCCGGCGGTCAATGCGGCAGCAGGGAATCCCGCAGGAAACGGGGCATCCGGTGCCGGAAACACTATCACTTTTTCGGACCGGCGCATACCGGTCAGCTTTGTATTTGATCCGGAAAAGATCACTGCATCAGGGCTGACAGCGACCGCGGATGCAGGGACGGCCGGAGTACAGCCAGGCGCGAAAGCAGCTGCGGCACAGAATGCGGCAGTAAAGCCCGCGACTGCTGCGGCACAGAATGCAGCAGGAAATCCCAACCCCGGAACTGCGGCGGCGCAGAATACAGCAGCAAATCCCGGGACTGCGGCAGGGGACAAGCAGGGAGAATCTGCTGCGGCTGACGCCGGGCAAACGGAACAGACGCAGGCTGCAGAGGCTGCCGGCAATGTCGCAGAGACGACTATGTCTGCATCCGGAAAAGGTGAGAGGATCTCGTTTGAGATCCATGAAGCCGGCACAGTAGTCAGTATGAAATTTAATGGTCTCACGGCATGTGAGACCGGTCTGTACCTGAAGGGAATGAAGTACCAGCCGCCGGAAGGACAGCAGAGTTCCACAAAATTCCTGCTGCCGGTGCGGGGCTTTTCCGGCGAACAGATGGTTACCGACAAGCAGTTTGGTTTTACTACGCCACTTGATCCCTGGACAACTGGACAGACAGACTTCTTGATCAATATGCGCTATCACGAGCAGGCTATGGACCGGATCGAGCTCACTTTCCCTTCGGAGGGCACTTTCTCTTTCGACTCGATGGAAGTGGTCTGCCAGCCTATGAAGGACTTTGCGGCACAGGCGGGGGCTTTCAGGAAGACAACGCTTGCCAACCTCGACCTTCACGAGATGGGAAACAGCTGTGCGACAGACAGGATCACCGGTCAGATCAACCTGGATTCCCCGAAGATCCTCTGCCTGCAGATGCCTCTTACACCCGGCTGGACTGCCTATGTTGACGGCATCAGAGCAGAACTGCTGCAGGCTGACACCATGTTCAGCGCACTGCTTCTTCCGAAAGGAAAACATGACCTGGAGCTGCGTTACCAGACTCCGGGACTGCGTCTGGGGGCGGCGGTCTCTCTGGCAACACTTGTGGTCATTCTGCTCTTCGGCTTGATCTATACGATTGTTTCCCTCATTCTCAGGCTCGGCGAAAAGAGGGAAGAGGCGATTCCGGAGGGAAGCTACGAGAAGGCAGAAGAGACTGCCAGTCAATCAACCGGCGGTTCTGCCGGTCAATCAGCCGACGATTCTGCCGGCGGATCAATCGGCGCAAATATCGATGAATCAACCGGCGGTTCGACTGACCAATATTCCGGCCAATATTCCGGCCGATCTGCCGGCGTGGAGGCTGTCAGGCAGGTGACAGACCCTGAAACGTCTTCGCCAGAGAGAGTATCCGCCTTTACTCCTTCCGGAGAAACCGGAAAAGACGAGCACACGGCGGCACCCGCTTCATCAGAGAGAGTATCTGCCTTTATTCCTTCCGGGGAAGCAGGAAAAGGCGAGAATGCAGCGGCACCCGCTTCATCAGAGAGGATATCCGCGTTTACCGCTTCTCCAGAGGAACCGAATGAAGCAAGGGATGAGTCGGGCAAAGAATCGTGAGCAGCAGGACCGGGCAGCGACAAGATTATATGAAAAAAAACAGACTGGTACAGCAGTATAAGATTTTTCTGCTGGCTTATACAATATTGTTTATTCTGTCTGGAGTACTGGTTTTCCGGTACTTTCCCATGACTGGAAAGAGAATGGTCTGGAAAGGAGACGGACTTTCCCAGCACTTCACGGCACTTAGCTATTACGCGAGGTGGGGGCGGGCTGTCCTGGAAAGCATTTTGTCGGGGCATCCTGCGTTTCCGACCTTTAACCTGCACATGGGCTATGGATCGGATCTTTTCACAACTTTGCAGTACTATGTGATCGGAGATCCTTTCAGCCTGCCGGCTGTCCTGGTACCCCAGAAGTATATGCTGGTTTTTCACGACGTCATGATTCCGGTCAGGATGTATCTGGCCGGACTCTGCTTTGACAGGTACTGCCGGTACATGGGACACAGCAATCTGACCGGCAATCTCTGCGGGACCCTGGTCTATGTATTTTGCAGCTTTGCCATGTTCGGCATGCGCCATCCCTATTTTCTGAATGCTATGATCTGGTTTCCGCTCCTCCTTCTGGGGGCAGAGCATATTTTCCGGGGTGAAAGGGGAAGGACTTTTACAGCTGCGGTTTTTCTGTCCTGCATCAGCAATTTTTATTTTTTCTACATGCTGGTAGTGATGATCGTGATCTACGCGGTATGGCGCGCAATGGATCTGTATCTGTTTCCAGCGATTGCGGCAGGGAGAAAGAACCCTGCAGGAGCTGATAAGCCGGATATATCAGATAAGCCGGATGCGCGGGATATATCGGTTAAGCCGGATGCGCAGGACATATCGGTTGCGCAGGATATATTGGTTAAGCCGGATATGCAGGTTAAGCCGGAATCCGCAGGTGTCGGGAAAGCTCTGGCAAAGATGGTACGCCTGGCGCTTAAGTTCGTTGGAAGGGCAGTCCTGGGAGCCGCCATGGGAGCATGCTTTCTGCTGCCCATTCTCCTGCGGTTTGTACAGGATCCAAGAGTCTCCAAGGAGACCGCAAGGGAAGCCTTCTATGTGCTTTCTTATTATAAAAGCCTTCCCGAAGCATTTATCGCTTTCGGGACGGACGTGACCCTCGATAAATGGACCTGTATGGGTTTCGGGGCGGTCGGCCTGATCAGCGTACTTCTCCTGTTTTTGAACGCGGAGGAAAGCACCGCGGAAGTAAGCCCTGAAAGGGGAAAAGATTCATCCGACGGGGAAAAATCCGACGGGGAAAAATCATTTGGCATCCAATCCGCGGATCAAATGAAGTCCTGCAGGAAGGCAAAAAAGCATACGGGCCTGAAGGCTGCCTTCGGGGGTATGCTTCTGCTGACAGCCCTGCCTTTTGCCGGCATGGCTCTGAACGGCTTTTCATATCCGGCAAACCGGTGGATCTGGGCTTTTGCCGCGCTGGCAGGCTATATCACTGCGGTCATGATTCCTTCTCTTGAGGGGATTTCCCTCAAAAAGGGAGCTGTTCTGGCTGCAGGCCTTGTCATTTACGGGGCGGTCCTGATGACCGCGGGAGCCTCCAGAAGTACTCTGGCAGAGCTTCTTCTGGGAATCCTGACTGTCCTTGTGATCATGGGTCTGAGGGCGGTGGAAAAAGGAAGAGGGCGGACATTCGGCTCTTCCGGCCAAGAACCGGAAAAAGGCTGCAGCCTGTTCTGTCTGCTTCGGAGCTGTGTCCTCATCGCAGCGATTCTGCTGACTGAGCTGATTCACGGATACGTTGAGTTTGTTCCGGGAAGAATGAACAGCAGTATAGAGGAATATCACTCGGAGCGGTATATAGAAGCGATGAAAGCCTCTGATGCCGCCGGAATGCGGACTGTGATCGGAAACGACTCTTTTTACCGCTATTCGGGGAGAAATCTCGCCAACAACTTTTCCATCCTGCACGACGTATCCAACACACAGTATTACTGGAGCCTCTCTGACAGCGGGATCGAGCAGTTTTTCACAGAGACCGGACAGGGAAACGGTATGGTCCATCTCTATGACAACATCGATAACCGCACCTTCCCGGATGAGATTGCGGGAGTACGTTATTATATTCGCAGTGACGGATCCCTGCTCCCCTACGGCTATATAAAGTGTGAGGGGCTTCATTACGATAACCGGGACCTCTTCGCAGAAAAAGAGGGAGAGCCTCTGCCTGTTTTTGCTTTTTCTGTCTATGAAAACCAGTACGCGCTGCCACTGGGATTTACGACCGGGAACTATATTTCCAGGGAAACCTATGAGAGCTTGTCAATTCCACACCGGCAGGAGGCCCTGATGCAGGGTGTCGTGCTGGATACAGACGAGACGGACCAGACAGAGCAGGTTTTGCAGGGAACAGGCCTGCGTGAGCTGAGACTGCAGGCGACAGGTCTGCATGAATCCGGGCTTCAGGAAGAAAGTACTGGTTCCGCGAGTCATTCCGCAGCTGCAGGCGTTTCAGGAGATACAGCTGCCTCAAGCGATACAGCTGCCTCAAGCGATACAGCGGCTTCAAGCAATTCAGGCGGTTCAGGTGCTTCAGGGGACTCGGGACAGATTGTCTTTACTTCTGAGGAAATTCCTTTTACCTTTCATGCAGAGAAGGGGATAGAAATCCAAACCGGAAAAGACGGGGCTGTACAGATCTTTGTCAATGATCCGGAGGCAGACCTGGTGCTGGAGACTGAAGATACCTCTCAGAGAGAAGTCAGCCTGCTGCTGACAGGAGTCGGCTATGCGGCGCCGGCGGGCGGAGAAGAAAGCAGCGGAGCCGGTGAAGCCAAAGCCTATCCCATTAGTGAGCCTGTGAAGATACAGGTGAAGGCAAAGAAAGACGGGCATACGGTCTCGACTAAAAAGGTGGAGTACACACTGGAGGATAATCCCTGGAAGACCGGAAGGGCGGATTTTCTGAGCTGCTGCGGGTACTCCGTGGACTCTTTGTCAGAGCTGAAGCTTTCTTTTTCCAGAAAAGGCACCTATACATTTAAAGAAATGAAGGTAATCGGGCAGCCGATGGAGAATTATCCCATGCAGGCAGAGGAATTGCGCCGGTATGTCCTGGAAGATACGGATTTCCATGAACTGCCGGGGAGCGGGGCGACGGACAGAATCACAGGCACCGTCACACTGCCTCAGAGCAGGATTCTCTGCATTCAGATTCCATGCTGCAGAGGGCTGCGCGCATATGTGGACGGTGAGGAGCGGCCTCTCCTGAAGGCGGATACAATGTTTTCGGCCATTGTTCTGGAGCCTGGCAGGCATGAGATCGAGCTTCGATATACAACACCCGGGCTGATACCCGGAGCGGTGATCTCGGCAATCGGTATCCTGCTGTTTCTGGCTGAGACGGCTGTGGCAGCGGGAAGAAAACGGCAAAAAAAATCTGTCGTCCCCGGGGACTGAAAACGGCAGCTGACGAAGAGGATTACGTTAATTGCTGCGGAAGAAAGTGACAAAAAAAATAAAGAATTCAGCAGCATTTTTACATAGTCGGGAGAGAAAAATGAGCGATTTAATCAGCATTATTGTACCTTGTTTCAATGAAGAGAAATCGCTGAGACTGTTTCATGAGGCAGTCAAAAAAACCGAAGAAAGCATGCCGGACTGCAGATTTGAGCTTCTGCTCGTCAATGACGGCTCCAAAGACAAGACTCTGGAAGTCATGCGCGAACTGGCGGCTGAAGACTCCACGGTCAAATATTTCAGCTTTTCCAGAAATTTCGGAAAAGAGGCTGCCATGTACGCGGGATTCTGCCATGTGCAGGGAGATTACGCCGCCGTTATGGATGCTGATCTGCAGGATCCGCCGGACCTTCTGCCGGAGATGTACCGGCTCATCAAGAGCGGGGAATATGACAGCGTAGCGGCCAGGCGTGTGAACCGGGAAGGAGAGCCGCCGATCCGCAGCTGGTTTGCAAGGAGGTTCTATGGCCTGATCAACCGCATTTCCGATGCGGATATCGTTGACGGAGCCAGGGATTTCCGGCTGATGAAAAGGGAGATGGTGGATGCTATCCTTGCCATGAGCGAGACAAAGCGTTTTTCCAAAGGTATATTCGGATGGATCGGTTTCAGGACCTACTGGATGCCTTATAAAAATGTCGAGAGAGTTGCCGGAGAGACTAAGTGGAATTTCTGGAGCCTGTTCAACTATGCCATTGATGGAATCGTCAATTTTTCACATGTACCTCTGGACATCGCCTCCTGGTTCGGACTGCTGATGACGTTTGTCTCATTTCTGGCGATCCTGTTTATCGTGGTGCGGAGGCTCCTGTTCGGGGATCCGGTCGCCGGCTGGGCTTCTACGGTCTGTATTATTACATTTATCGGAGGAATCCAGCTGCTGTGCCTGGGCATTATCGGCAAGTACCTGGCGACGGTCTATCTGGAGGTCAAAAACAGACCTCATTATATCATCAGCGAGAGCAACAGCGAGGATGTGAAGAAGATCAAATGACCGCCTGCTGTTCCCGTAACGGAGTAATAGGACATGACATTTCGAAAAAGACTTCTGGTTGCGTTTTCAACAGTCATTGTAGTGCCGCTGCTGCTGTTTACGATAGCTTTTATCGCCTTGGGAAATTATCTGATCGGCGAAAAAGGCGAACTGCAGGGATATACTTCGATCGTCGGCGGCTACGATGAGTACAATACGGAAGTAGATGAAATTTACAGAAGGGCGGTGGACAACGCCGACAGACTGCAGGACATAGAGGTTCTGGACAGCCTGTCAGGCCAGATCCGCGGAAGGAACATCTATCTGGCGGTCCGCAGGAATTCGGAAATATATTATTCCAGCAACGAAGAGATGACGTCCGCGGACTTTGACAAACTGCCGGCCTTTGACGAAAAAAAAGTGGGCGGTACAGGGGGAAGTTCCTTTATTTACAACAGCCCGCGCAGCCTGATGGTGCGCCAGATCGATTTTTATTTTCCTGACGGGGCTGAGGGAAGCTTCTTCCTTGTCACCAGGATCATGGGCCTGATCTCAGGAAGATTTATGAGCGGTCTGTTTGTATCTATGCTGACGATCCTGGTTTTTACTGCTTTTCTGCTCACCAGGTGGCTGGAGAGAAGTGTTTTTACACCGATCAGCGCGATCAATATCGCTATGAATAATATCCGTGACGGCAATTTCACCTATACACTTTCGACCGGTGAGGAGGGAGAGATCGGAGACCTGTACCGCAACTATGAGGACATGCGTCTGCGCCTGAAAGAATCCGCCGATGAGAAGCTGGAACACGAGCGCCAGAACAGGGAATTGATCAGCAATATCTCCCATGACCTGAAGACACCCATTACTTCGATCAAGGGCTATGTAGAGGGGCTGATCGACGGAGTGGCCAATACTCCCGAAAAACAGGCAAGGTATATTCGGACGATCTACAACAAGGCCAACGATATGGACCATCTGATCGATGAGCTGACCTTATATTCACGCTTTGAGAGCGACCGGATCCCATACAATTTCCACAGACTCAACGTAAGCGACTACTTCGGAGACTGCGTGGAAGAGATCGGTATGGATATGGATTCCAGAGGAATCGAGCTCAACTACACGAACCTGGTCTCTCCCCAGACCAGGATCATTGCGGATCCCGAGCAGATGAAGCGCGTGATTAACAATATTGTGGGTAATAGTGTAAAATATATGGATAAGGAGAAGGGCCGCATCAGCATCCGGATACTCGACGAGCATGACAGCATCAGGATTGAGATCGAGGACAACGGAAAAGGAATCGCGGCGCGGGATCTCCCCAATATTTTTGACAGATTTTACCGGACGGACTCCTCCCGGAATTCTTCTCAGGGAGGGAGCGGAATCGGACTTTCCATCGTCCGGAAAATCGTGGAGGACCACGGAGGCTATATCTGGGCGACCAGCCGGGAAGGAGAGGGAACCTGTATGCATATGGTCATCCGCAAATATCTGGAGCAGGAGACGGATTCGGTGGATTCCATGAGCTCGGTGAATCCTGCGGATCCTGTGGACTCCGATGACTTTATGGATGAAGAAATCATTTGAGAGAAATAAGAACATACCTGAGAAAAAATTATTAGAGAACGAGAAGAAAATATTTGCGGGAAAAAGGAACATATCTTAGAGAACGAGAAGACAATATTTGCGGGAAAAAGGAACATATCTTAGAGAACGAGAAGAAAATATCTTAGAGAAAAGACCGGAAGGGCTGCGCGGGGATACCGGGACCCGCAGTGTAAAAGCGGGTTCCCTGGACATCCGGCAGGCGTGAACCCATGCTGCGCATGGGAGCGGGACCCTCGGACAGATCCCGGATCATGAGTATTTTGTGGCACAAAGCCATGGAGGTAAAACATGAGTAAAATACTGATCATTGAAGACGAAGAAGCAATCGCTGATCTGGAAAAGGATTATCTGGAACTGAGCGGATTTGAAGTGGAGATCGAGACACGCGGAGACCGCGGCCTCAATGCCGCACTGCAGAAGGATTTTGACCTGATCGTGCTGGATTTGATGCTGCCCGGAATCGACGGATTTGACGTCTGCCGCAAGGTCCGCGAGAAAAAAGACATTCCGATCCTGATGGTCTCTGCCAAAAAGGATGATATTGATAAAATCCGGGGCCTGGGCCTTGGGGCGGACGACTATATGACCAAGCCTTTCAGCCCCAGTGAGCTGGTTGCCAGGGTCAAAGCCCACATGGCACGCTATCAGAGGCTGGTCGGAGCCGGCCAGAAGACCAACGACGTAGTCGAGATCCGGGGGCTGAAGATCGACAAGACGGCACGCCGTGTATTTGTGGACGGGACGGAGAAGAATTTTACCACCAAGGAATTTGACCTGCTCACCTTCCTGGCAGAGAACCCCAACCACGTCTTCAGCAAGGACGAGCTCTTCCGCAGGATCTGGAACATGGACAGTGTCGGTGATATCGCGACCGTGACGGTCCATATCAAAAAGATCCGCGAAAAAATTGAATTCGACACGTCCCATCCCCAGTACATCGAGACAATCTGGGGTGTTGGCTACAGGTTCCGGGCATGAAAAAAGCCTCGAAAAAAACTCCTGCTGATATTTCGGAAAAAACTTCGAAAAGAACGCCGGGAAAAAGCGCGGAGGAAAGCCGGGCAGGTCAGCCGGGAGAGAAAGGACTTCAGCGCCTGGACAAGCTGCTGGGACAGGAGGGCCTGGGCACCCGCAGTGAGCTCAAAAAAGCGATCCGCAGCGGCCGGGCTTTAGTGAACGGCGCTGTGGAAAAGGATCCCGGAAGGCAGATCTCATCTGAGGACGAGGTCTGTTTTGACGGCAGAAAGGTAAGAGGGGACAGGTATGTCTATTACATGCTCAATAAACCCGCAGGAGTAATCACAGCCACAGAGGACGGACAGATGCGGACGGTCCTGGATCTTTTGAGAGAGTCCGTATCGCGGAAAGGCCTTTTCCCTGTAGGCAGGCTGGACCGGGATACAGAGGGCCTTCTGCTGATCACAGATGACGGACAGCTTGCCCACAGGCTTCTGTCCCCTGCAAAGCACGTCGACAAAACATATTATGCGGTAGTCACCGGCACAGTGACGGAAGAAGACGTCCGTCTTTTTGCGGAAGGACTCAGGGTAGATGACGGATTCACGGCCATGCCCGCGGTCCTTCAAATCATGGAAAGCGGAACCTGCGGAAATGCCCCTGAGAAGATTTCCACACCGGAAACGGAAGACGGCGGGCAATATACACAGACCTGTGTGACGATACGGGAAGGAAAATTCCATCAGATCAAGCGTATGTTCGCCGCGGTGGGAAAGGAAGTCCTGTATTTAAAAAGACTCTCCATGGGGACATTGAAACTGGATCCATCCCTGGAACCCGGACAGTTCCGTGAACTGACGGAAGAGGAGGCTGCTGCCCTGAGAGAGCACTGATTGATTGTTTAATCGGAGGAAAACCTTAATGAAAGGTGTCTTCGTTCAAACGGCGAAACTAATACGAAAAAGAACATGTATACTGCCGGCAGTAATACTTGCCGCCATGCGTGGGCATTCGCGGACATGCTTGAATAAACTACGCGCTGCTCCGCTCTTGCGAGCTCTCGCATCGCTTCACATATTCGCACACCGCCCCGCAGCGGCCGCTCCGGCGGTCTTGCGATCGCTTGCCCGCTGTTTATTCATACTTGTGGCCATGGGCGAGTGCCCGCAAACATGTATGAATAAACTACGCATTGCTCCGCGCTCTGGCGCTCCCGCAATGCTCCACACATTCGTA